>PLWR01000239.1 GCA_003165615.1 Acidobacteriota bacterium
TCGGCGACCACGTCTATTCCACCAAGGGCGAAAGCCTGGAGGAAGTCGTGGGCATGTATCTGGTGATGCGGCAGAAAACCGTGGCCGTGGCGGAAAGTTGTACGGGCGGATTGCTTGCCGAACGCCTGACGCGCATTTCCGGAAGCTCCACCTATTTCCTGGGCGGCGCCGTCTGCTACACCAATGAGATGAAAACCCGTTGGGCTGGAGTCCCGGCGGAAATGATTCACACCCATGGCGCTGCTTCCCAGCCGGTCGCGCAAGCGCTGGCCGAAGGAGTTCGATCCCGCACGGGCTCGTCGATTGGTCTTGGAATCACCGGAATCGCCGGACCTGCAGGAGGCACCACCGAAAAGCCGGTGGGATTGGTCTTCATCGCCATCGCCGACGAGCGCGGAACCCAGGTGCGAGAGTTTCGCTTTCCGGGTGACCGCGACCGCGTGCGCTTTTGGGCAACACAAATGGCGCTGGAGATGGTGAGACGGAGGATTAGGGACTAGGGACAAGGGACTCGGGAACTCGGGACTCGGAACCTGCTCGTATGAAATCCATGGTTGAGCTGCGGCTTGATGTAGCATGTTGGCGCAGAGATTCAAGTCTTGGATTGAAAATTCAAATTACAAGGTACAAGACTCCCGTATCCCTTGTCCCGTATCCCTTGTCCCGAACTCCCGAGTTCCCGAGCCCCGAGCTCCCGAGTTCCCGATAACCGACCATGCGTGCTTTCATTGCCCTCGATCTGCCTGAGCCTCTTCACGCCGCGTTGGCCGAGGCGCAACGTAGCTTCCGCAGCGCCGCACCGGACGCCCGCTGGTCGCGTCCCGAGGGCATCCACCTGACTCTTAAATTTCTCGGTGAAATCTCCGACGCGCAGACCAAGCAGGTGGTGGAGTCATTGACTCACCTCGGCCCCTTCGACCCGTTTCCCGTGGAAATCGAAGGGTTCGGGTTCTTTCCCCAAGCCCGGAAGCCACGAATCTTTTGGGCCGGAATCACGGCCCCGCCCGCACTGGCAGAGCTTGCCGCCAGAGTCGAGATGGCCATGGAAAAGATTGGGTTCGCACGCGAGGATCGTGTTTTCTCACCGCATCTTACGCTGGCCCGATTCCAGGTTCCACGCTCTCAGCCGGCGCTGGAAGCCGCCGTCGCGGCACGAACCGCAACCTCATTGGGCAAATTTGAAGCTTCAGAATTCTTCCTGTTTGAAAGTAAACTGTCACCGCAAGGATCACAGTATAGAAAGGTTATGAAATTTCCAAGAACGGTGGTTATTGGCTAGTGGGTAGTGGTTAGTGACGAACCGTGCGAATGCTCGGTGAGGTTTGCTAACCACTAGCCACTAACCACTAGCCACTTCTCTTAAAACACAATGATCGGCGCCCTCACTCCCCTCTTCGCTTATCTTCTCGGCTCGATTCCCTTCGGCTACCTCATCGTCCGCTGGCAAAAAGGCGTTGACGTTCGCAGCACGGGCAGCGGCTCTACGGGCGCCACGAATGTAATGCGGAATCTCGGCATCATCGGCTTCGTCACCACTTTCATCCTGGATGTCGGCAAAGGCATTCTTGCCGTGCTCCTGGCTTCTCACCTGACATCGTCCAATCCACACTGGATTCCGCTCACCGGAAACCCTCGATGGATTGCCTGTGCGTCCATCGCGGCAATTCTGGGCCACTGCTTTCCCGTCTGGCTGAAATTTCACGGCGGCAAGGGCGTTGCTACAGGAGTCGGCGTCTTCATCGCCCTGGCGCCCGTTCAAGTTGCCCTGGTTTTAGTAATCTTCGCCATCATGGTGGCGATTTGGCGTTATATTTCTTTGGGCTCAATCGTCGCCACGGCGGCGTTCCCAGTGCTTCTCTACTTTATGAAACATCCGCCCCTGCCCATCGTTTTGGGAGCGGCCGGCGGCGCCTTGATCATCATCTCCATGCACCACGCCAACATTGGCAGGCTGCTCGCGGGAACGGAGAATAAGGTGGGAAGGAAGAAGACAGGCGTCAGTCGTCAGTAGTCCGTCGTCAGTTGTCCGTTGTCAGTGGTCGGTGGTCAGTGGCTATCGCATTGGCGAAGAGTAATTTAAGATTGCTGATTTGTGTTTGTCGATTGCTCAAGCTGCGATCGATATTGCTTGGAAGGCTGAAATGACTCGAAAATCGCAAATCGAGAATTGATAATGCCACTGACAACGGACAACTGACTACTGACAACTTTTTTATGTCCACCATCGCAACCATCGGCGCAGGCAACTGGGGCACGGCCCTGGCGGCGACATTCGCGCAATTGGGCCACGCGGTTACACTCTGGGCTTATGAAGCGGAAGTGGTGGAAAGCATCCGCTCCCGCCACGAGAACCAGCTCTTCATGCCCGGAATCAAGCTGCCGGAAAATCTTTCCGCCACTTGCGATCTGGGGGAAGCGCTGGCAGGCGCGGAAATTGTGGTCACCGTCATGCCCTCGCATGTTTGCGGGACGATCTTCCAGCAAATGCTGCTGCACTTACGGCCCGGCATGATTTTCGTGAGCGCCACCAAGGGGCTGGATACCGTCCGCTTGATGCGCATGAGTGAAGTCATCCGCAGCATTGTGGGGGAAATGTTCCCGCCTCGCCTGTGCGTGCTTTCCGGACCCAGCTTTGCCAAAGAAGTCATTTGCGGCGATCCCACCGCCGTGGTGGTGGCTTCCGACGACCGCGAAGCGGCGCAGCAGGTGCAGCGTGAGTTCGCTTCGCCAGCGCTGCGTCTTTACACCTCAAGCGATGTGGTAGGAGTGGAGTTGGGCGGGTCGGTAAAAAATGTGATTGCCGTTGCCGCCGGCGTGGTGGAAGGGTTGGGGCTGGGGCATAACCCCACCGCCGCGCTGATTACGAGAGGTCTGGCAGAGATGACCCGCCTGGCCTGCGCCTGCGGAGCCAAACGCGAAACCCTGGCCGGCCTCGCCGGCATGGGAGACCTGGTGTTGACCTGCACCGGCGACCTCAGCCGCAATCGCACCGTGGGCGTGGAACTGGGCAGGGGGCGCAAGCTCGCGGACATCATCGGGTCCATGCGTACAGTGGCCGAAGGCGTCAAGACGACCAAGGCCACGGTGGCGCTCGCGGCAAAATACCACGTGGAAATGCCCATCACCCGTCAAGTCAACCGGATTTTGGAAGGAGAAGTGACACCCCGCGAGGCGATCCGCGAACTGATGGAGAGGTCGCTTAAGGATGAGTGACAAGCTAGGTGTCAGGTATCAGGTGCCAGGTCCAAGGTGTTAGGTGTTTAGGTGATAGGTGGCAGGTGCGAGGTTTTAGGTCTTCCTGACACCTGGCACCTGATACCTGACACCTTACGTACACCTGACACCTAAGCCTAATTTGCCCGGGCAACGGTGCTGTTACTGCAATATTGGTTGAACGCTTTGGCGAGATCTTCGGCGATGGCGTAGGGATCGCGCCCTTCAATTTCTTTCCGCTCCAGCATGAAGACCACTTTGCCGTCGCGCAGCAAGGCGACCGACGGTGAGGAAGGCGCGTAGCCGGTGAAATAGCTGCGTGCCTGGGTGGTGGCATCGGTGTCCTGGCCTGCAAACACCGTAGTCAAAACTTCGGGGCGTGCTTGGTTCTCCAGCGCCATGGCGACGGCGGGCCGTGCCCGTCCTGCCGCG
Source organism: Acidobacteriota bacterium (assembly GCA_003165615.1). The sequence goes on from PLWR01000239.1 coordinate 3,646, forward strand.
CAACCGCAGATGGAATTGACGACCACCAGCACCGTACCGCTGGTTTTCGTCAAGACGGCATCCACCTCTGCCGGCGTGCGCAACTCCTGAAAGCCAATACTGGTGAGTTCATGCCTCATGGGTTGAACAAATTCTTCTGGGTACATGCTTATCCTCCTGATGGCCGCGGCGCGCATACCTTGGATCGCCTCTTCCGAGGCTGATTCCGAAACACGGCAGCTCGCGTGGCGCTTCCTGCTGGTAAATTGTCCTGGTTGCCCTGAAAACAACCGAAGCGTAAGTATACCATCTTTTCGCTTGCCCGGGGGGCGAGATGTGACGGAGGTCAAATTCCAGAATGCGATACGTTTACGTGCTATTGATTTCAAGTGAATAATTGCCTAGAATAGACTTATTGAGCGGCAAATGAAACATGGCAAGAGAACCCGCGTCCGGATCCTCTACGTCATTCTGCTGATCCTCATCGGCATCACCGTAGGGCCACTCTGGTTCTACGGATCCAAAATGATGTCGATGAATCGGGAACGGCTGGAGACGCAGGAAAGCGTGCTCCAGACGATCACCTCGCAATCGCTCTCCCAGGTTATTTCGCTTTACATGGAGAATTTGAATCAGCAGTTGAAAGAGTTCTTTGACACCGTGGTGCCGCTGGCCACGCACATTCCCGCCGCCAAATATTCTTCCGACACAGACCTGCGTGTGGCGTTGGAAGGCTTTGTTGCTGATCGGCCGGCAGTTCTCTACGCCACCGTGCTGAATAACCAGGCACGAGGAGTGCAGGCGCAGGCGCACAGCTTCAATGCCGCCAGCGATCCCTTTCTGCTCAAATCCCTGGGGGCGGCATTCACCGCCGCGCAACAGGGGCAGGAGTATCGGAGTAATCCCATCACGGTAATGAGTTCTGCCGGGAATGATGTGGTCATGGTGATGGCGGAACCCCTCAAGCAGAAGAACCAGTTCCTGGGGATGGTGGCCGCCGTCGTGACCCTCCAGCCCATTACGCAGAAGTTGGAGGATACCAAGGAACTGTCCGGCCTGGAAGCTTATGTGGTGGACAACGCCGGACGTCTGGTAACTTCCTACGACCCCGACAAGGTCTCAGGAATGGATATGGTTGCCATCCCTATCGTACAGAAGTTTCTCGATTGGCAGGGGCGCGCGCGCGTCGCGGAAACGTCTCTCTTCCCCCTGCAAAAGGGCAACCAGACGGTGATGATGCTCGGCACTTACTCGCCCACGCAAAAGTTGGGTTGGGGTGTGATTGTCCAACGGAAAACGAGCGAGGCCTACGCCACGGTCTCCGAAATGCGCCGCCAGACCTTCCTGTGGGGCTTGTTGTTGGTGGTCCTCAGCCTGGTGGTCGGTTTTTTTGCCGCCAAGACAATTACTTATCCCATCGACATGCTGACGCGGACGGCGCGCTCCATCGCCCAGCATGACTTCACCCAGCGCGCGGAGATTCGCAGCCGCACCGAAATTGGCGAACTTGCCTCCACCTTCAACCAGATGGCCGAAGACATTCAGCGCTACATCGGCAATCTGAAGATGGCTTCGGAGCAGAACCGCCAACTGTTTATCGACTCCATTGAAATGATCGCGGCCGCCGTCGACGCCAAGGACCCCTACACCAAAGGCCATTCCGGACGGGTTTCCCAATTCTCCGTCATCCTGGCGCGGGAGATTGGCCTGCCGGAAGAGGAAGTCGATAAGATTCGCATTTCCGCCACCCTGCACGACGTGGGCAAGATTGGCATTGAAGATCGCGTGCTCAAAAAGCCCGGAGTGCTGACCACCGAAGAATTTGAAATCATGAAGCGCCACACGGTGATGGGCTATGAAATCGTGCGCCAGGTCAAACAACTCACGGAAATGCTGCCTGGCATTCGCTGGCACCATGAAGCGCTGAACGGCCGCGGCTATCCTGATCACATTACCGGAGATGAACTGCCGCTGATGGTGCGCATCATCGCCGTGGCAGATACGTTTGACGCCATCACCACCGACCGGCCTTACCAGGCGGGCTCGGAGTTTCCCAAAGCGCTCGAAATCCTGCGCAAGCACGTGGGCACCAAGTACGACCCCATCGTAGTGGACGCGATGGAGTCCGCACTGGCCACGGGTAAGCTGGATAAGTTCGAAATGCGGCGGAAAATGGTGGCGGCCGCTCCCGCTGATCCGGTTGGCACCCCTCGCGCTTAGAAAGCTCCTGACACCTGACACCTGCTACAATAGACCCTTATGGTTTCCCTGTTTGGTTCCGGCAATAAAGAGAAGAAACCCGGCTTCCTGGATCGTCTGAAGCAAGCCGTTGCCTCCACCAAGGCGCAACTGGTTGAACGGATCGAAGAGATTGTCGAGCAAAAGCCGACCTTGGACGAATCGGTCCTCGACGCTCTGGAAGCGACCCTGATCACCGCCGATCTGGGGGTGCGCACCACGCAGGAAATTCTGGGCCGCTTGAAACAGCAAATCAGCCAGGGCAAGCTGCGGGAGACGGCGCAATTGCGGCCCGCCGTCGAGCAGGGGATTCTGGCAATTCTGGAAAATCCCGGCGCGGGCTCCACCACCCCCAAGGCCAAAACGCCACCGCCCGGCATGCCCGCCGTCATTTTTGTGGTGGGGGTGAACGGAGTAGGCAAGACCACCAGCATCGCCAAGCTGGCCCATTATTTCAAGCAGCAGGACCGCCGCACCCTGCTCTGCGCCGCCGATACCTTCCGCGCCGCAGCCAATGAGCAATTGGAGATTTGGGCCGGACGCCTGGGCATCGAGATGATCAAACAGAAATCGGGGGCGGACCCGGCGGCGGTTCTCTTCGACGCCCTCGCTGCCGCCAAGACTCGGCATCCCGATGTGGTCATCGTCGATACGGCGGGCCGCTTGCACACCAAGACCAACTTGATGTCGGAATTGGGAAAGATGTGCCGCATCGCGGCGCGCGAGGTTCCCCATGCCCCGCATGAAGTGCTGCTGGTCATCGATGCCACAACGGGGCAGAACGGGCTGCAACAGGCGCGGCAGTTTGTTGACTATGGCGGCGCCACGGGCATCATCCTGACCAAGCTTGACGGCACCGCCAAGGGCGGCGTGGTCATCGCCATCGCGCGCGAACTCGGCCTGCCCATTCAGTTCGTCGGCGTCGGCGAAAAGATCGACGACCTGTTGCCGTTTAATCCCCAGGAATTTGTGCAATCGATTTTTGAACCGTGATCGCCGCGCGGAGCCCGATGGTGGATAGCCCAAGGATAAGCGCGATTGCCTAATGATGGGCATGTCGCGCCAGGGACATTATGGCATGTCTGGGCTTTTTCACTGGATTTCTTGTCTGGAGGTTCGTCTAAACCCATGCCCATGACCACGGTCATTTTCGATTACGGGTGCGTGCTTTGCTTGAAGCCCGTCCCGGCGGATTTTGAGTTGCTGCGCAAGGCCATCGGAGCGGATCTTGCCAACTTTGAGGAAACCTACTGGCGATATCGCGACGCCTATGATCTTGACACCCTCGACGCCTCCGCCTATTGGCAGGAGTTTGGACGCGATGTGGGCGTCAATTTCTCTCCCGCCCAGATCCACAAGCTTGCGGCCCTGGACTGCCACATCTGGGGCAAGACTAATCTCGTCATGGTCGAATGGGTCCGTCTGCTTCGCGGACGCGGGTTGAAGACGGCAGTTGTTTCCAACATCTCCCGAACCGTTGGCGACTACCTCCGCCGAACGCACCGATGGCTTGGACTTTTCAACCAAATCTGCTTTTCCGGCGAGTTGAAAATCATGAAGCCCAGCCCCGCCATTTTCCACGCTTGTCTGAAGGCTTTGGGCGAGCCAGCCTCCCAGACATTATTTATTGACGATCATGAGGCCAACATTGCGGCAGCGCGCGCTTTGGGAATGAACGGCATCGTGTTCAGCTCAATGGATCGACTGCAGACAGACCTGGAACCCTACGGACTCGCGGAGTCTCTGGCGGAAGCGAAAGCCCGCGCCTCGTGATCGGCCCGCGCTACGACCCCCTGGCATGGACCTGGAACAAGGTTGTAGGGAGGGCGGTTCCCAAAGATCCTAGAGGACGCTCCGCTCTGCTATCCGCAAAGGGCGTTTTTCGTTTCTAATTCAGCGATATAACTACCAGTGCAGTTTCCGATTGCGTTTTCCAAGAGGAATCAGCAGGCGAACGTGGGGACCACACATACGGTTAGGCGACTACACAGCCAAGTGATTTAACCAAGCTTGCCGAAGGAACACTACCCGAAAGGTCGTTTAGAAGGGCCGCACAATAACGTGCTCGGCGCATAATTCTGTAACTGTTTCTCAATTGCGAGGAATCGCGACTTGGGGTACATTACGTGTTCAATGGAAGAAGAAAAAGATTGGGACCATGCAGGCGGGAAACTTGCCGAGCTTGGCCCTGAAGCTTTGACCGAAGTCGAACTGCTCTCCATCCTGGTTGCTCCGGGGACGCCGGGCAATCCTGCGGAGAAAATTGCTGAAAACATAATAGAGAAATATGGATCAATCGAAAGGTTCGGCGGCCATCCGCTGGAAGAGCTCTACCAGATAAAGGGGATGGGCGACGTTAAAATCATCCGTCTCGCTGCGGCCCTGGAGATAGCCCGCCGCGCCGCCTATGGCTTCTTAGATGACGGCAGGAAAAAAACCACGAAGAAGTAGACTGGGTGAGAAAGCCGCCCGCGCGCCTCGCACTCAATTTGTCCGCATCGAAAGATCAATCTCCAAGTATCTCGAGGAAGTCAAGCCGATCAAAAGTGAGCCTGCCCGGCTCACCAGACTTACCATCCTATTGGACGAACTATTTGGGGGCCTGGAATTTCCCCTCATTCGTGATTTTCTGGCGGGTTTTGAAACACGAATTTCCAGCCACGAAGGAGAAAAGTGCCGGGTATTGAGGGGGAGGACCGACGCGCTTTACGGGAATCTGGTTATCGAGTTCGAACGGGGGGCTAGCGGCTGGCTGCGGGATGCAAAGAAGCAGCTCCAGCGCTACCTTGCGATCTTACGTACAAATGCGGAAACCAAGGATTCCTATTTTATCCCGATCGCCAGCGATGGCGTGACATTCGTCGTCTTTGCGCCAAAGGAGAGTGCGAGCGTCTCCACATTAGATTCCGAAGAGGTGGCCATTGAAAAGATCGAGGAATTCAATCTCGACAAGCGCCAACCTCTGGATTTTTATTTCTGGTTGGACCGGTACTTTTTGCGCGAGCACAAGCGCGAACCCCACACAGAAAATTTCCTACAGGATTTCGGAACGAGTAGCCACGCCTTTCGATACGCAGCTTCGATGTGGCTGGACGTCATCGAGACCGTCCGCACGCAAAGCGATTTCAAAGTCATTTATGACAATTGGCGGAAATACCTCCGAATCGCGTACGGTACCGCGGTGGGGGACGAAGACCTTTTCGTTCGCCACACTTTTCTTGCTACGTTGGCGAAGCTGATTGCGTACACCCGCATAACGAACGCCCAGTCTGCGCCCGAGGAAAATGAGACGAACGAGATTATCCAAGGAACCTTCTTCGAAAAACAACGAATCATGAATTTCCTGGAAGAGGATTTCTTCTCTTGGGTAGGGCGTGCTCCCGTGTTGGCGATAACGCAGCGAATCGTCCATCGTTTGATCAATTTGCTTTTTACTTACCAACTGCGTGAACTGTCAGAGGACGTTATGAAAGAACTCTACCAGCAGTTGGTCGATCCGAAAGACCGGCACGATTTGGGTGAGTATTACACCCCGGATTGGCTTGCAGCCCGCATGTGCAATTCGCTCTTAAGCAAGGAAGGTGAGGATGCGGTTCTCGATCCCTCTTGCGGCTCGGGAACATTCCTTTATCAGGTCATCCAACACAAGAAAAAGCATCTGCCTGCAACGCGAGCGTCGATGGAAAAGATCCTGAGGACGGTCGTGGGGATTGACATTCACCCTTTGGCCGTCATCGTGTCGAAAATGAATGTCCTCTTAGCTCTCGGCGACCTGTTCGATAAGCGCGCCGGGTCAATTTCGATTCAAGTCTATTTGGCGAATTCGATTCGCCATCCTGTCAAGCAACCCTACTTAGGCAACGGCGGCGTGCCCGCCGAAAGGGTGGAAGTAAACAAGCGCGAGGTACTTATACCGGACGCTGTGCTCGCTAGCGCCGCCAACCTGGATGCGGCGGTGCGGGTAGCGGATGAGTTTGCCAAGTCTCACCGGCATGACGAGCATCTCAAGACCGAAGATTTTCTGAGCCACGCGCGTCAGAGGTCGCCTGAACTGGCCAAGTCTTCAGATGTTCTCCTCATGCTGTTCGATCTCGCGAAACTCTTGCACGAATTCATCCGTAAGCCCGAAGACACCATCTGGGCTTATATCCTTAAGAACCAATACAAACCGACTTTCTTAACTAAACAATTTGATGTCGTTATTGGCAACCCGCCCTGGCTTTCTTTTCGATTTGTAGAAAAGGGCGAGTACCAGGACTATTTGAAGCGTTTGATTGTGAAAGAATGCGGGTTGCTTGAGGGAGCAGGACACCTGATTGCGCATCTCGAACTGGGGACACTCTTTTTTGTGAGGTGCGCAACCTTATATTTGAAACCAGCGGGCAAGATCGGCTTCGTGTTGCCGCGCAGTATCTTCAGCGCCGACCAGCACGATCGCTTCCGGAGGTCTTACGTCTCTGGCAGAACGACCCTAACCGAAGTCTGGGACCTGGAGGAGGTCTCACCGCTTTTTAACGTTCCCGCCGCGGTCGCTTTTGGCGATTTGAAGAGCGACCGCGAAAAGGCCCTGCCGGGAGAAATCCTTTCCGGACATTTAAAGAGGAAGAATGCCTCACTGAAAGAGGCGAATTCCGATTTGAAAACCGAGGCGACAGAATTTCACGTTGTCCAACAGGGCAAACGAACCTTTCTTAGCACCAGCCGCAGAAAGATTTCAGCTCAGAGAAGCTATTACCAGCCCTATTTCAAGGAAGGCGCCACGATCGTCCCTCGAAACTTCTGGTTTGTAGATTTCAAATTTTATCCGAACCTTGGCATTTCGACGACCGAACCGCTGGTGGTGACAGACCCCCGCGCCGAAGCAGAGGCGAAGGCTCCGTACAAAGGCACGCAATTCGAGGGTCCTGTCGAAGCTGATTTTCTTTACGCGACGCTCCTCTCCACCGACCAGCTCCCCTTTGGGCATTTCGATATTCGGCCCGTGGTTCTGCCATTGATTGAGGATGCGCAAGGCTACCACCTTCTGGATATTGAACAGGCTCGTAACAAGGGATTCCTGGGCATGGCCGAGTGGCTAAAGCGCGCTCAAGAAACCTGGGAAAAGAAGCGCCGCGAGAAGGCCAAACGAATGAATGTCTGGCAACGGCTGGATTTTCAAAGGGGAATTACCGACCAAGACCCAAAGGCGAGGTATGTTGTGTTGTTCGCCATGTCTGCAACCTATATGTGCGCTAATGTGGTCGAGAGAGGTCGGGATGTAGTCCAGGTTGGCCAGCAGCAGATATCCCTACAGAGTTTCATTGCCGACTACAAAACATTTTCCTTTGAAACAAGTGAGAAGGAAGAGGCTCACTATTTAGCTTCAGTGTTAAATTCACCTCTTGTCGATGAGTTGTTAAAGCCGATGCAGTCTCGGGGCCTGTGGGGTCCGCGCGATATCTGCAAGAAGGTTCTGGAACTTCCAATTCCGGAATTCAGCGCCAAAAACCCGAAGCACATGAAGCTCGCGGAGATGGCGGAAGCGTGTGCGGAAAAAGTCAAGGAAATGGTTCCTGACCTCAGGAAGCTTTTCGAAGATGTCCGGGGACCTCATGCCATAGGTCGCGCGCGGACTGCCGTCCGCAATGCTCTTTCTTATGAGCTCGCCGAAATCGACTCCCTTGCAAAAGAAATCTTGAAATAATTCAGCGTCATTGAAATTCAGTTGGAGAAAGCTACGGTAGACCTGCTTTTGAGGTCCGCGGCTTTTTGGTTTGGATGGGCGGAAGAACCGCGGACCTACAAAACAGGCCTGCTACAGGGCGTGGAACAATCCACATGGTCGTATAACGGCCTATCCGTACAAGTGGCGGCCTGGACTCGTCGGCCTTCGCCTCCTCGCTTTTGGGATTCGGACTGAAAGGTCGCCTACGCGTCTACTGGAGGCCACCTGACCGCATCACGGCCTGCTCAGAAGGAATGGGGTCTTAAGTTAGCGCTTATGGCCTGGTGACCTGCACGCGCCGCGCGGGCATGATGTAGAGGCGGCGGAAGCTGTCCCGATCCTATCGGGACGCCGCCATTTGGTCGGTCGGCTGACGGATAAACTCGCCGTTACGGAATTCGACGCCGGGGCAAGCAACCCGCCGCCGCCCCCGCACCTCTCAGAAAGTTGTAGAATAGGTGATTATGCGGAAATCACTCTCTCTCCTCCTGGCGCTTGTGGGACTCTTTGATTCCCTCTACCTTCTCTGGATCTACACTTCCCCCACCCGGCTCATGGTCTGCCTGGGGACGGGGTGCGACACGGTGCGCCTTAGCGCGTATTCCCACCTCTGGGGCGTGCCCATGCCGCTGTTTGGTGCGGCGGGCTACGCGCTGGTGGCCTTGCTCATCATTGCCGAATCGCTTGTACCTCCGCCGCTGGCCATCGAGGTCCGCTATGCGCTGGCGGGGGCGACAGGATTTGGATTTCTCTTTTCGCTGTACCTGGAATATCTGCAAGGATTCGTGATTCATGCCTTCTGCGCGTGGTGCGTGACCTCGGGCGTGGTGATGACCGCGCTCTGCGGGCTGGCCATCTATAACGTCCTCCGCCCCGCGCTGGAAACCGATGCTCCCGCCCAGCTTGCCCAGGTGCGCAGCTACTTCGTGGTCAGCGTGGCAGCGCTGTTGATGGGTGTTCCCGCTTTCTACCAGCTTTCCACCCATGGGGAAGCCCCTCCGCCACCGCCCCCTGCCCCGAATGAGACCACGGCGGAGAAGCTGGTGAGGCCCGACAGCCACGCCACGGGCAATCCGGGCGCGGCCGTGACCGTGGTGGAGTTTGGAGATTTCGAATGCCCCGTTTGCGGACGCGAGGAGGCGGTGGCCAAAGAGATTCGCGCCAAGTATGCCCATCAGATCCGCTTCGTATTCCGGCAGTTCCCTCTCATTCATACCCACCCTTTTTCCGAGCGCATGGCGGAAGCCTCAGAGTGCGCAGCCGAACAAGGTAAATTCTGGGAAGCGGTGGACGAGATTTACTCACGGCAAGGCGATGCAAGCGATGACGGATTGAGGCGCGATGCCGCCGAAATCGGTTTGGATCCGGCCAAATTCCATCAGTGCCTGACGAGCGGCGCTGAGGCAGCGAGGGTGACCCGCGATCGCGAGGATGGCAAGGCGCTGGGGGTGAATGCCACGCCCACATTTTTCATCGGCCACCAGGTAGTATCGGGAGCGCCGGATGAGGAAGAGTTTTCGCGACACATTGAACAGGAACTGGCGGCGCCGGGAACCGGGTTGTCCCCCCCTACCGCGCTGCCCACGGCCCCGGCGTCCGCCGTCCCCTCCACGCCCGCCCCAGCGGAGCATCCAGCCCCATCCCCAACCCCTTCCCAGAAAGCTGCGCCCGCCCCAGCCAACACCGAACCCGCCACCTCGCCATTCGGATTACTTGGACAAGGCCCGGGAGGAGTGCTGTCAAGTTTCCAAACCAGCGTGACGTGCAGCGAAAGCGATGCCGCCAAGAAGCAACCTGCCTTGATAAGCACCAGCCAATTGCGGCAACTCCTTGCGGGAAATTCCAAGCCGCTGTTTGTGGACGTGCGGTCCGCCAAAGAATATGCGGCGGGACAAATTCCCGGGGCGGTCAATATTCCCGTGGACAACATGCCGCAGCGTTGGAGCACCCTGCCCAAAGACCGCGTCATCATTTTTTATGAGAGCGGACAATCCTCCGGGGATATTTGCGCCTCCGGCCGCGCGGCAGGGCGGATTCTGCTGGAGCACGGCTACGCCTTCGATCAGGTCAAGGTGTATCAGGATGGCCTGGCCGGTTGGCAGAAGCCGGAAATAGACACCCGCAAGTAAACGCCCATGTCATCACGTTCAGATCTAGTTAACAAGCTCCGAAATCAACTAGCCTTAGATGAGTAGTGCGGCGGAATTGTCGCAGGCAGCCCTGAAGTCAGTCAATTAGTCCATTAATGTCGGACATATTCAACCATTTACTTAAAATTAAATGTTGATGTATACCAGTTAATACCGTTATACTCCCCGTTCCTTTAAGCGCTCCGTCTGCAGGCGCTCCGAGGCCAATCCAGCCATGGGTTCCGTGAGTGCCACTATCGCGCTCCTCTATCCGTTCCTGATGAACCGGGTCTTCTCCAGGAAGAGCTGGTTACCCTCCTCAAGGACGACACTGCCATGGTCAATATCAGTACCCCGGTAACGCATTGGGCTTTAATGACTTTGATTTTCGTGCTGATGGGAACTTTTCTGCTCATTGCCGTGGCGCTCATCCGGCGGTGGCAACAGATCCGTTTTGCCCGCCACGTTCATACCCTTCACCATCGATACCGGCCGGTACTCGCCAGATTGCTATCAGGAGCGCGGAGCGCGGGCGGAATTGAGGCCCTGCGGGAGTTACCGTTAGCCGACCTGGAACTCTTATTCGATCCTCTGTTCTCCCAGCGAAAACTTACGGAGCGACAACTGGTTTTCCTTGAGGCTTTATGCGCCGACTTAGGGTTGATTGCGTTGTGGCAGAGTCGATCGGCCGCCGGGCATACTGCGACGCCGCTATACTCTGGCGACGGGACGCCGGGAAATCACCCCGGCGGCGCGGCGGGGCGGTATCTGCTGCGCGCGAAAAGCATCCGCAACCTGGGCAAGTTGCGCCATCGACCCAGTTGGCCGCTCCTGGTGAATGCGGTGGATGACCGCCACCCCGACATTCAGTTGCTGGCATTGCGATCTTTGGGGGCGATGGGCGCACCCGAGAGCTTTCCCTTCCTTCGCGAGCGGCTCCATGCAGTGGTGCAAAGGGAATCGACGTCCCCGCCGTTGGCAGGGTTGCAGGCCGCCATGGTCAGTTTTGATCTAAGCTGCGCGCCGGCTCTGTTGCCTTCACTGCGTCACCCGGATCGTCACCTGCGCTTGCACGCCATGGAGATTCTGCGGACCATGGTGGGCCGCGAGGCCGCCCGCCAGCCGCGCCTCATCCTAATCCAGGAGTTGCTGAGCCCACCGGTGGTGGATTTGCTGTTGACGGTTCTCGCGGTTGACCTCAGCGCGGAGGTTCGGGCGCGCGTCGCAGACGTTATTGTCTTTGTCGCCGACGCTCGGGCCACGTCGGTGCTGCATGACCTTCTGATCGATCGCCAATGGTTCGTGCGCCTCCACACCGTGCGAGCGCTCTCACAATGGCGCCAGACCACCAAGCCTCAGCATTTGGAGGTGGGCGATTGCTTGCACGATCCCCACTGGCGGGTGCGCGAGACTGCCATCCAGACCCTCATATCCTTTGGCCAAAAAGGAAGGGATCACCTCTATAAACACTTCCTGACTTCTCCCGACCACAACACGCGCGCACAAATTGTAGAGGTAATTGAGCGCACAGGATTAATGTCGGTCCTCGTGGAGGAGTACAGCACCGGCACTAAAGGCGTCGAGGCCCTCATGGTCGAGTATCTGGCAAGTGATACAGCACCGATGGGGATCTCCGGAGTTCTTCGCACGTTAGAACCCGAGAGCCGGAAGAGATTCCTGGATCGTTTCCTCCCTTATGCGGAAGCTACGATGCGGTTTCCGGAAGAGACACACACAGAGATGGGGAGCTCCCTCAGCCTCCAGCAAATTCTCGAGTTCCCGCCCCACCTGGCGGCCTGAAAGAAGCTGCCGGCCATGACCTACCTGCGCGCAATCCTGTACGACGCGGTCATAGGATTCAATCTTGTTGTCCTCTCCTACTTTTTTCTGGGCAATGGGATATACACGATCCTGATGTTGCTCTCCCTGCGCGCCACTTGGATGCATATGCGGGAAATGACCTATCAAGGGCTGGATGCGATGCGCCTTTCACCGATGACCCCGCCCGTGACCATCATCATTCCTGCCTGGAACGAGCAAGACGTCATCGTGAATTCCGTTCGCTCCGCGTTACAGGTCGACTACCCTGACCTCCAGGTGATTGCCGTGGATGACGGGTCGACCGATATGACCCTTGACCGCCTGGTGAAAAGTTTTGGGCTGGTGGAGATGGACGGGGCCTACCACCCCACCATCTCCACCGGGTCCATCCGCACCTATTACATCAATCCCGCCATTCCCAACCTCCTCGTGGTCAGCAAAGTTCGGGGGGGGAAACCGGATGCCCTCAACGCCGGCATCAATCTCTGCCGGTCTCCCTACTTTTGCAACCTGGATGCCGACTGCCTGCTGGAACGCGACGCCCTGCTGCGCTTGATGGACCCCATCGTTAACTCTGACCGGGAAACGGTGGTAAGCGGCGGAATCGTGCGCATCCTGAACGGCTGCGAAACCAAAAACAGCCGCGTCACCAAAGTGGGCCTGCCGCGGACCTGGCTGGAACGATTTCAGGTGGTCGAGTACCTGCGCAGTTTCCTTTTAGGCCGGACGGGGTGGCATCTGGTGGGAGGCACCTTGATCGTGTCGGGAGCCCTAGCCGTCTTCCATCGTGCCACCGTCATCGAAGCCGGCGGTTTCAGCCCCGACACCGTGACCGAAGACATGGACCTGATTGTTCAACTCCATCAGTGGGCCGCGGATAACAATCGCAGAATCCACATGTCCTTCACCTCCGACCCCGTGTGTTGGACGGAGTGCCCTTCCACGCTCGCCAGGCTGGCCAATCAGCGCCGCCGCTGGCAACTGGGGCTTTGTCAGACGCTTTGGAAACATTACGAAATCCTATTCAGAAGAAAATATGGAATTGTGGGATGTGTCAGCTTCCCCTTCCATGCTTACGTGGAGGGATTGGGCGCGGTGGTGGAATTCCTGGGATATTTTCTCATACCGTTGGGAATTCTCTTCGGCATGGTTTCTCCCGGACTGCTCCTGGTGTTTATTCTGCTCGGTTTCATCTATGGCGGATTCCTTTCGGTGGGAGCCGTCCTGCTGGAAGAACTCAATTATCGCCGCTACCCGCGGTTGAGGGATTTAATGACCTTGCTGGTCTTCGCCGTGTTCGAAAACGTCGGATACCGGCAGTTAGTCTTGTACTTCCGATTTCAGGGAGTCTTGAAATTCCTGGCAGGCAGCCGCCGTTGGGAAAAGGTAGCCCACATCGGCGCAATTGCTGAGGGATAGGAACGCGGAACCACCCCGCCATCACGGGCAACGAATGGGACCCTGGGCCTCCGGCGAGTCAGGCAGAAATGAACCCACTCGAAAAAAGATACCCTGACGCTGAGAAGAACACCTTTCCGGTCATTGCCGCCTCACCGGTTTTGCGCCTTGGCTGGAAGTACTTATGTTTCTCACTCACCGTGGTGGCGGCGGCCAGCCTTTGGGCGCCTCTGGCGCTGCCGGCAGAAAAGGGAAATCCGTCGCCGCCTTCCGCCGTGGCGGGCATGAAGACAGCGGAGCCCTCCCGGCTGGAAATGCTCTATCGCCAGCGCGCGGAAAGGAACCCTCAGGACGTGGAGGCTTTCGCGGGGATGGCAATTCTACAGGTCCGCCGCGGCGACTACGCGGACGCCATTGCCTCCTATCGCCGCGTATTGGAACTCATCCCCCATGACCACGACGCCAGGGTGGGCTTGGGGCGAGCCTTGGCTTTTAGCGGCCAATACGACGCCGCCCTGCGCAGCTTCCAAGGACTCTTGCAGGAGCGCCCGGGTGATACCGATGCCCTCGAGGGATTGGCGCGCGTGCAAGCATGGGCGGGCCACCCGGAAGCAGCCTTGCCTATCTTCCAAAACCTCGCGGCGCGGTATCCTGCCGACCCCGAATACGCCGTGGGCCTGGCCCGGGCGGAAATGAGTCTGCACCAGTACCCCGAGGCGCGAAAACACCTGACGGCGCTGCTCGCCGCCCATCCCCGGAATCTTGACGCCCAATTGCAGCTAGCTTACCTTGACCTCTTGCAGGGACATCAGGCGGAAGCCCTGCGGCGATTCAATCACCTCATCAGCGAAAACCCCACGAATACGGAAGCCCTCCTGGGCAATGCGCGCATTGCCTACTATCGCGGTGACCTTGTTTACGCTCGCAATTTGGTGGCGAAGATCGTGGATGACGATCCGCGCGATGTCACTGCCATCTTGCTGCTCGCCCATTTGGAAAGAGCCCTGCACAATAGACGGCGAGCCCGGGCTATGCTGTATCGCGCCCAGACCCTGGACCCCCACAACACGGAGGCGGGCCAGCTTGAGAACAGCCTCCAAAACGATTCCCGGCCCACCCTGCACACCTCGGCCTCCTACGCGCGGGAGGTCGCTTCCGGCAACACTTCGAACGCTGAGGATCTCAGCACCTTCGGCTACGAAAACACCTGGGGGTTCCTCGCCCTGCCCCGCTCGGAGTCCTATTTGTCTTTGGCTTACCTTCCCTCCCAAAGCCCGAGTGGCGGAATACAGGGCGCGGTAGGGCCCGCACAGATTCTCTATCACCAAACCACTTACGTGACACCGCAACTTACCGTGCGCGCGGGAGTGGGGCTGGCGCGTTTCGGGCCAGGCGAACTCGTCGGCATCACCACCCAGGAGCAGCCCATCGCCTCCGCGGGAACCCGCCCTCTGGGCTTTGCCAGTTTAAGTTACGCGCCCAGGAAGAAACTCTCAGTGGATCTGACCGCCGGGCGCGCCGCCATCACCTACACGCCTACCGCCGTGCGCCTGGGAGTGATGGAAGACCGGCTTTCCATGGGATTGGATTACCGCTTCAATGCGAAAACAGATTTACGTCTGGAGTCCTTCCTGACCGATGATTCCACGTTCTCCTACCAGCATGTGATCGATCTGGGGGGTTTCAATCCGGTGCGATTTGACGCCGCCGACCACAATCGCGGTAGAGGCGCCACCGTAACCATGGACCGCAATTTATTCCACAAATCGACGATGGCCGTCGACCTCGGCTATGACGGGCTTGTCTATGGGCTTACGGGAGGGACGCAAAAACCCTACATGGGACTCTTCAACCCGGGATTCTACCAACGCCACTACCTTACCGCCCATCTTGTGGGGAAAATTCGCGGGCCCCTCGGATACGATTTTTACGGCGGCGCAGGCGTCCAGCAGGTCGAGCACGGAACGCTGCTAAAACCCGCGCTGCTCCTCAGTCCGGCATTCACCTTAAAGGCCAGCCCCCGGCTCTCACTGACTCTCGGTTATACGCATTATGACAGCTCACAATCACTGGGCACCTTGCGCGGGAACGCGGTGCGACTTTCTACGGATTGGAGATTTTAGAGGTGCACAGCGCGGCAGCGCGGCGTTACGCTCTTTTCACTTTGGCCATTTGCCATTTGCCTTTTGACTTGCTTTTGCGGCTCTGCCGCGCAACGCTACCCACTGGCAGAAAAGGCGAGTGCTTGAATTTGAACCCTGCAAGTCTGAGGATAGGCAAATCATGTCCATGGGGAATTCCAAACCAACAAGTATCGAGCTGGGATCTTTGGATCGCAGGTCGTTTCTGAAGCTGGGCGCCATCAGCACAGCCCTGCCGGGCGCGGCATCGGCGGAAGTGAACAAAGGCGCCACTGCCCCCACGTCTGGGGCCGGGCACGGCGGTGCCGTCCAAGGCGAATGGCTGCCTCCCATTCCCCAGCTTGCGGATCTCGCCAGCGACCGGCTGGTTCACCATTTCCGCGATCTTTTCAACCCCCCGGCAGCGCAGAATGAATGGGGCTACCTTCAAGCCACAAAATCAGTTTCGGGAATCACGGCCATCAGCTTTCCGCCGTTTATCTGCTGCGGAACCCCGGCAATTCCTTTCAGCCCGGGCGACCTGGTGACCTGCGAATTGTTCTTAAACGATCAGATTTTGTATTCCCACCCTTATCCCGCGGGCGAGGTTGCCTTCACGTGGTATCCCCATCGCATTGGGCGCGAGACGCTGGTGCAGGGAATACGATTCACCACCCAGACGTTCCTTCCCTCCGGGCAGCGCGCCGGCGCTGAACTTATCGCCGTGAAGAATGAGAGCCGCGAGCGGCGCAAGTTCTCATTGGGGTTCGACCTCCGCGCCGCCATCTCCGTGAAGCGGGAACAGCCCTGGTACGCCGGCTTTTCGGCCGAGATGGACAACCAGGTCACGCCCAGCGAGTCCCATGGCTGCGTGATCTTCGAGGCCCAGCACAGCCGGGCGGTCTCTGTGCAAGGCGTCCGGCCCCATCCCACTCGAATCGAGCACGGGCAGATGCTGCTCTACGAAACAACTCTCGACCCCGGACAAACGCAGACCTTCCATTACCTCAACATTATCGGTGAGGACAAGGATGCGGCCCTCAACACTTACGACCAGCAGCAAGCCGGGTTTGAACGCCTGCTCACTGAGAACGAGGAACGGTTCACCGCCACTTTCCGTTCCGCCTTCACCCCGGGGAATTCGGTATTTTCCGGGCATCTCCCCCAACTTGTCACTCGCAGCCCGGAACTCTGGAAACTCTATTACATGGGCTTTGCCAGCCTGCTGATGACCCGCCGGGATTCACCGGATGGATTTTATGCTCCGACTTACGTCACCATTCCCCGCATCTGCCCGACCCTGAGTTACATCTGGGACGCCATGCTGACTTCACTCAGCCTCTCTTTGCTTGATCCTGAGGCCCTCAGGAAATTGCTGGAAAACTGGCTCATCCAGAACATGCATGAGCATCTGGCCACGGATTACCTTACGGGTAAGGGCATTGGCACTTGGTACGCCGCCAACGACATGGGCATTCTACGCTGTGTGGACAACTATCTTCGGGTCAGCGGTGATTTCGCGTGGCTCGACAAATCCTTTGAGGGAAAACCTGTCCTCGAACATCTGGTGGACCACGCCATCAATTGGAAGAAGCTCGATAAGCTGGGCCACGGATTGGCCGACTACGGCAACATGGATAACTTGCTGGAGGTGGTCAGCACCTGGGTCCACGAAGTTCCGGCGATGAATGCCGGCAATGTGTATGGCATGCGTTTCGTGGCCACGTTGCTCGCCCAGCGTGGTGACGGGCGGGCTGCCCAATTGCGGTCGGAAGCGAGCGATCTCGCGGCTCGCATCAATCGCCTGCTGTACGTGGACGGCAAGGGTTGGTGGAAGTGTGGCCAGCCCGATGGAACCTTCAAGGAGGTTCGGCATTGCCTCGACTTGCTCACCGTGCTCGACACCATGTTCGAGGACCTCAGCGAGAAACAAAAAAAGGAGATGAGCCACTTCTTTTGGAGCGAACTGCACACCCCTTTGTGGATGCACGCCCTTTCGCCCGGGGACGTGGACGCCTCCTGGGGCCTCCGAGCCGACCAGAGTTGGGTGGGAGCTTACACGGCCTGGCCCTCGATGACCGCCAAGGGCCTTTATAAGATTGATCCCTCCGCCCAAGTGGCGGCATGGGTTAAAGGCTTGGCGAAATCAGCCAACCAGGGCCCGTTCGGACAGGCGCATATTGCCGAAACGGTGTTTCCGCCTGAAAGCGGTGGCGCCCTGAAATGCCCTTTCGATCAACCCTATTGGAGCGATTGGTGCGAGGTTGCAGGCGGCAGCTATATTGACCTGATCATCGGCACGATATTCGGGGCCGACTTGACCCTGCATGACGGGATCAGGGTGAAGCCGCGCCTGGTGGATTTCGATCCTGGCGCCAAGCTTCTGAACGTCAATTATCAGGGGAACGGCTATGTGATTTCGAGCCGGGGCGCCCAGCGGATGTAACTTCCCGGCATTCTCGGCGTGTCGCGGCACATCGCCCTCTCCACCCACCCGGGGGGAGGCAATATCCCACTCATTCCAAAACGGACCGCTGCCAAATTCTTGGTAGTGTCTCAGTTTGATGTAG
>PLWR01000573.1 GCA_003165615.1 Acidobacteriota bacterium
TACATAATAGATGGAAATGCTCTAACTTCCCCAATGTGATTTTTTGTTGTGAATCCCCGAAAGGCCACCAAAAATCTTGCAATGGCCGACCAGTAAGATAATTTGAATCGGCGCGGAATGCAAGTTAAAGGAGCGGCTGAGGCTTTTTGAGTTTGATTTCGAAGACCTGGTTGTCCTGGTCCAATTGCAGTTCCTTGCCATAGCTCTGGTGAGCCGTGGCGGTAATCATCAAAACTACCGTTCCCTTGTTGATGCCAACTAATTTGCATCGGCCCTGCGAATCCGTCTTGGCATTGTAGACAATCTTCTTCCCCTTCCCGGGAATCATGGGGCCGTAGGGCTCGGTGAATTGCAGGGTAATACGCGCATTGCTCACGGGGTCTCCAGTGTCGGCTTCCTTCACGACTACGGTCATATTGGTAGGTTCGTGATTCGCCGGCCCCGCCTGAGCATGGGCGGAACGGCTGAGGCTGGCGAGGAGGAAAAGGCTGGTGGCAACCCACGCCGCCACGAAGAGTTTGGTGTGCTGGGAGCATGACATGGGATGTAGGAACCTCCTGGTTCGATGTCTACTGCACGGCTGCAACTGTGCCGGTCCCGGCGATTCCCGCTGCATGCGTCAAATGGATCGCTCGGGCGGCGCGAATCTGACTTGTTGACCAACCCAATAGTGCGCTGACATCTTCTATCATAACTCATCTTGGGAAAAATCGGAGGAGCGGCGCGGCTTATGCTGCGCCTGGCACAGAAATATGCGCCGGCCGGGATAGCCGCCGCTGGATGGCCAGGTGAATCAAAACGCAAACTCCCACCTGCAGGACAATGGCCACAAGAATGAACGCGGGAGGGATGTCGGGCTTTTCCATTTCACTCATCAGCACATAGGGAGTCAGCAACCTCATCATCTTGGCGGTGGCCGGCGCGGCGATGACGGAGATAACCAACGCCACCAGACTGACCGCCGCGTTATAGAGGATGAGGATCAGAATTCCCTTCATCAAGGGGTGCTTCATGCGCGTCAGGAGGCACCACTGGAGGAAAAGAATGTCCCTTGCCGTAAACACCAGGAAAGCACAAAAGGCCAATGCCGCAAAGCCCAACCGCCATTCTCCCAGAGGAATCGCCGAGCGCATTCCCAGGGCTTCTGCCGCCAGCATTCCATACCCGATGGCCGCCGCCGGCACCCGCCAGGGCCAGGGCAAGCCGTCGGGGGAGAGATAGGAACTTGCCCCGCTCTTCCATTTGCGCCACCAGACTTTTAGTTTTTCGTGCGGGCTCAGCGCTGCCACACCTATCAGAAAAAGGAATACGGCGTTCCAGGCGATCGCAAATAAGGCAATCTGAGCTGGGTAGTAGTAGCCTTCGCTATATGCGCGAAGGGATGGGAGCGTCCTGGGCATCTTCGTATCCAGGAACGCATAGAAAAGCAAATTCCAAAAGGCCACCAGTCCCAGACACTGCCAGCGCGAAAGGAGCTGAATCTGCGGGATGTCGCGCTTGAAATTGCGCACGATCATCAGGACCAGCCATGCGCCCAAAAGCGTGTAAAGGACCAGCGAAAGAATGACGCAGGGAACTTCGACACCGAAAACCGTCGGATGAATGTGCCCCATATTCACATCCACGTGATGGAGCGAAAGCACGG
Organism: Acidobacteriota bacterium; assembly: GCA_003165615.1. The sequence continues at coordinate 1,646 of PLWR01000573.1, forward strand.
CAGGCAAAACGCTGATGGCGGCGAATCCCTTGAAGGGGCTATCCGCAAACGCCAGGAACAAGAGATTCCCTAACAGCCCCAACAAGCCCAAAGCCCCGGAACTGGATTTTTCCACCAGCATCGACGCCAACAGAGCAGCCAGGCTGTAAAACAAATTGAATGCCAGCAGCAGAACAATGGAGCCCAGAACGGCCACGGGTTGAATGCCGCCAATCAAGCCGGCGATGATGGAGATGGGCAGAGTGCAGGCCACAATGAAGTAAGCCACAATCGGCGCGCCCAACAGCTTGCCCACCATCAGTTCCGCCGCCGTGAGGCGCGTGGTCTTGAGAAAGTCAAACGTCTTCAGTTCCCGTTCCCGCGCCACCGCCTGGCCGCACGTGCCCGCGGACCAGACACTCAATAATACGAATTGACAACCTAACAGCCACGCGTAAAAGTCCGCCCAGAATCCCTTGGCATTGCCGGGATTTCCAGACCAGCAGCCCATGGCGATCAGAGCGCAGACAATCAGGGCAACGGCCGCCGCCATCACCGCGCGCGCCGGGCGAAGGTCAGACCGCACATGAAGAATCAGCAGGGGATTGCGCCAGAACCGGAGCACTACATCACCTCGTTGTGCGAGAGTTTCAGGTAAAGATCTTCCACCGTTTGCTTCACCTCGCCGAAGTTCACGACTTTCACCCCGGCAGCGACCAAACGCGCCAGAATATCCGCCAACTCTTCTTCCGACCCAGCGGATTTAAAGACCGCTTGTGCATCCTGAACCATAAGTCCAGACACGTGCGGGTTCCCCTCCAGCACGGAGCGGACCGCAGCGGCCCCTTGACCAACCCATCCGAGGCGCACGACGCGCAGGAGAGTTTCCGCCGCGGAGATTTCGGCGATGGTCCCGCTGCGAATCATCTGGCCTTTTTCCATGATGCCGATGGAGGTGCAGAAGCCTTCCAGTTCCGTAAGGATGTGCGAGGAAATCAGCACCGTGGTTCCTTCATCGCGCAGGGACCGCAACAGGTTGCGCAAATCCAGCCGCGCCTTGGGATCAAGCCCCGAGGCCGGCTCGTCAAGCAGCAGCACGCGGGGTTTGTGGATGATGGCGCGCGCGATTCCCAGGCGCTGCTTCATGCCGCGGGATAGACCTTTGATCATCGCGTCGCGCTTCACTTCCAGTTCGACCTGGCGAATCACCTCATCGATGCGCGCGGGGATTTCCGCCTGCGGCATTTTGTAAGCATGGGCGAAGAAATCGAGGTACTCCCAAACCTTCAAGTCTTCGTAAACCGTGAAGAAATCCGAAAGGTAGCCGATGAATTGCTGCGCGCGCTCGGGGTCGTGGTGGACGTCCACATCGGAGACAGTCACATGGCCGTCGGTGGGATCGAGAAGGCCGCACGCCATGCGAATCGTGGTGGTTTTTCCGGCGCCATTGGGCCCGATCAGGCCGTAAATTTCGCCCTGGGGAATGGCGAGGTCGAGCCCCTGGACAGCCACCAGGTCATCGAACTCCTTGCGCAGATTGGTAATCGATATGACGGCGGACAAGTGACCTCCCCAATGCTCTTCTTCAATTTACTACGCACCCACCGGCGGCTTGGTTCCCTTCCCGGGACTTTCCTCTTCCACCGCACTCGCCGGCTTCACCGAATCGCCCACCCATTGTAAATAATTTCGCGAGCCTTCGATGATCGGCAGGCAGATAATCTCCGGTGTGTGATAACTGTGCAGCTTGGAAATGGCCGCCTTGATTTCCGGAAACAACTCACGCGTACTCTTGATGAAAAGCTGGTACTCCTCATCGTTGGTTATTTTCCCTTCCCAACGATAAATGGATTCGATGGGCTGCGTGATGTTCACACAGGCGGCGAGTTTCGACTCCACCAGGTGCTTGGCAATCTTGCGGCATTCCTTCTTGCTCGCCGTGGTTACCAGGACAACGACCTTATCAGTCATGGGCCCTCCCCTCGGTCAATCCTCGGACGGAAGATGCTCGGTTGCACTTAACTTGCCACAGAAGATACAATGAGGGCACTGTGAGAAGCAACCCCCTTGACCGGGGGTAGTGGTGAGATTTGAAGTAGAGGCGGCGGAACCTGTCCCGATCTTATCGGGACGCCG
>PLWR01000124.1 GCA_003165615.1 Acidobacteriota bacterium
GGTTCTCGGATGGATTTCTAGCCCGCTGTCCGAAACTGCAACCTTGACGATATTGCCGCGTGCGTAGACTTGCAAGGCTGCATACCCGTCCAGCGGTGTCTGGCTATGCGAAAAAACGTTGTCGATGAGTTCGGTAAAGATCGTCCACGCGGCATTACCAAGCGATCCAGCATCCGGGCGACTGCCGCATGCCATTGTTAGAGCTTTCGTCAGCCGCGTAGGCAAGCCTTGGTCTCTCAGTTTGTGGTTAATTCCGGCGATTTCGACGATACCAGCGTTGTGCCCGCCATGCGCCGCCGCTCCAGAGCACGTAGGGCGATCAGGAAGGACGTCGATTCCCTTCGAGAGGTGATCAACGAATCCCATCCGATTTAGATAACCCATTACGCCAGTGGCGCCATCATCAAACCGTAGAACCACTCGACGCGTGCACGCGTCCAGCTGATTCAAGAGGGCAAGAAGTCGCACGGCGGCATCGATCATAATCTTGCTATCTGGGCAAAAGCCAAAGGTCACTTCAGCACAATCATGCGGAGCCTGTGCGGATCGCAGGATTTGCTCAAGTCTCGTCGCATCCGCCCATCCTTTGGGGAATTCGATCGTAACCATGCGCGCCTGCCAACGCCTCGCTCAATACCCAGCCAACCGTTCTTCAGTATACCCGAACCAGCCAAATACCGAATGCTTGCGGCAGGGCGGAGACAAGGGCGCTCCCTTTCCCACAGAATGGAGTGATTGCGGTTTGAAAAATAGATAAGACTCCGACTGACCTACCACAGAAATGGGTAGTCGCCAACGATTTAGAAATCGCCGAGGAACCGGCCAAGGTCAATTTGACGGCCAACAGCGAAAGTGCCCTATGACCAATTACCCTCCAACGGGATAGTGTTTACTATTTCCGATCCCCGGTGACGGATTCCCATCCCCACACTGGTTTTCAGGTAACGGATAGCCCTGCGAGGGGATTCGGACTGAAAAGTCACCATCTCGTCTACTGAGCGCCACATGGTTGTGCAACCGCCTAACCGTGCTTGTGGCAATTTGTCAAAATACAGGCTGCGAATTTCCTTGCCCAAAAACCCTGCCATACCGCTCGCCGCAAGCGATTGATTCTCAAGTGCCGGTTTGAGCAGATTCCGCTGCCCGGAATCACCAATTTTCGGGCAGGCACATGCCCGGAAACAAGTGGCGCGTTATCGAGGTTAAATCCGCGACCAGTGTCAAGGATTCGGGATCGAACACTGCAACTCTCGGCGATCTCGCCACTGGGTCCCCTCCTTTTACGATGGCGTCAAGGCCCCGTGTGAACAACGCTGTACCCAAACGCAACCGCCTCCGGCAGAATCGGCTAGCCCGATAACCTTCAATTGGGGAACGAGACACGCCCATCTAAAAGTACGAGTACGTGGGTTTTCACTAGCTCGTCGAAAGCATCTTCCAAAACCTGCTGGATTTGATTGCCGGTTCGTTCGAATCCGAAAATCCGTGCGACGGACGAAACGAGGACATCGAACTCAATGCTCAAACTATCTCGCACCAGGTTTTTCAGTGCCTCGACAATTTCTTCAAGCGATATCTCGTGAATTGATCGCCTTGATTCCGCGACGAGTGGGTCTGGCCGTCTCACGGAGAGATGGAGACTAGCCTCGGACGGCCAGAGAAACCGGCCCTCAATCCTTAGAAGCCCTTCGCGGCTCAGTGATGTGCGCTGTCAATCAGGTTAATCGGACGGGCGACAATCTTCGTAGTTTGTGCCGAGTCAGAACACTCCCAGCCTGGTTCGTAGATTGGCGCGCCGTTGCGTTTGCTGCCAAGCAGGCGCGCTGGAACAAATTGGCAAGGGCCAAACCCCTCGCACATGAGCGCTGATCGGTAGCAGCATCACGTGAGTGCGCGCCGCGTTACCTGTCCGTGCGTTCGGCACAATCTACTCGGACGCATTTGGTAGATGACAGGGTTCGAAAAGTTCGAAAAGACCGGCCTGGTGCTGCTCACCGCCGATCGGCTTTCGGCCGGAGTGTGCGATACCGCTACGCAGGAAATAACCCTCACCAATTCCATGTGGATTTTTCGCATCAAGGAACAGTTCGGGTGAGGTGCGTTGCGGAATTTGACGAAAATCTGGAACCCACCCATTTGGATATTTCCTCAGTCGAGCACTTGCAAGAAAGATTCCCCTTTGAAGCTAATTAGACCACCTTTTCTCCATTCTGCTCTTCGTCCTCCCATACTGCCACGAGGTCTGCGACACTCCAAAGGCGAGCCGTTCTACCAGCGATGCCAGTGGTCATTCTGGGGCTGGGCTGGGGTAGGCTGGCGGCAGAGAAAAAGCCGTTAGAAAACCGAAAAACCAACCCGGCCGCTACGCCAGGAGGCGATTACAGCCCCGATTTGAGCATCCCTATGGTTCTGGTGCGGCAGATTGGTTCGCAGGTCGAAAACAAGTCTTTGGACCACTCTAGCGGTGCATTCGCTGGGTCGGTCGGGTTCCGCAGTCGAGGACCATCCCAGCGGAATCGGGCGGCGACATCTCAGGGTCCAAACTATTTCGTCAATTCCTATGGCCGGGCGGCTCGTTCCTTAGAGCGACCGGCACGCATGCCTTAACCCGGAGCCGGAGGTATCCATGGAAATGCGCCGACCGACGCTCTCCGGGGCGCACCGGCGTGTGGAAAGCATACATCGCAACCACGTCCTCCAAGCCGGCCGCAACAAAATCGAGGAACATTTGCGTGATTTCCTGCGCCAGGTCGTCGAGACCGCTGCCCGGCAGGGCAAGCCCCATTTCCTTGGCGACCTCGCCGACAGCCGCCCGTATGCCGGTCGGGTGCCTGGTCAGATATTCCGCCATGGTCCCGGCGGTCTCCGAGCACGCCTGGCACATCACCTGGAGCCAACCGCTCGCCCCCACTGGCACATTGACTACTTGCGAACGCACACGAAACCCCAAGAGGTCTGGTTCTGTTGCGACCGCATTCCCTGGGAGCACCGCTGGGCATATTGCCTCGGCTTGCAGCGTGGGGCCTCCATTCCCGTGGCCGGGTTCGGGGCGCCGAACTGCGCATGCGAGTCGCACCTGTATTTTTTCAGGGGTCGCCCGTCACGGACTGCCTTCGCCTGGAGCTTGCGGTCCATCGGCGGTAGCCATCCTCCGGTCCGGCTTTACACGCATCCCGAACAATTCCTGTGATTGCACCAATTTCTTAACTTTCCGAGCTTGGAATTTTCAAACAGGTGTAGCATAAAGATTTGAAGCAAAGGGCAGAACTGCCAGTATATGGCCCACTTTCTGAACGTGGCCCACGTGACGCTATATAGGGCGCTCGCCATCCACGTGCGATGCCACTAAGGCCGCTAATAGTGAGCACCTAGGAGAAGACTTATGGGGCTGGCTGAGTGGTTCAGCGGTTTTTGTGGAGCCATACAAATCCAATATACTGGCAGCATATCTGTCCGGTACAAAGCTATCACGAGACGCCTCAACACAGACTTCTGGACAACGACCTCTGACACGGCACATAGTCTATATGTCGGGTCATACGGAAGGAACATAGCGATTCAAGGGTTCAGCGACCTTGATATACTCTTCCAATTACCCTATTCGATCTATCAGCAGTATCAAGCCCACGCTGGCAATGGACAATCCGCACTCCTCCAAGCCGTTAAAACGTCAATTGAGAGGACATACTCGAAAACAAGCATTAAGGCTGATGGCCAGGTTATCCTTGTCCCTTTTACGGATGGTATTACTTTTGAAGTCGTGCCCGGATTCCTTAACACCGACAACAGTTACACATACCCGGATGCAAATTCTGGCGGCTCGTGGCAAACAACCAACCCAAGGGCAGAGATTGATGCGATTCGGACGAGAAACACGGACTGCAACCGTAACCTCATTCCTCTTTGCCGCATGATGATGGCGTGGAAAAGCAACTGGGACGTTCCCATAGGCGGATTGCTTGTTGACACCTTGGCATACCAATTTATTGAGGAAAGGCCGAACCCTGCCAGGTGGGAGCGCAATACCGTGTGGTCTTCACACCGAACTGGCGCCCCACCATTGACGGATGATACTTACCGCCCGTGCTGCACAATGAACAGGCCCCATTGAAAAGTAGCGAAGGAACACTACCTACGAGCCCTGGGGGGGAACTTATCGAGCGCCACCCTCAATCGTCGCCAGTTCTCAAGGCTTGCAGCAGCTGCCCTGGGCACCCTGGCGACAGGAGAAACACTGACGGCTTCGGGGGGAGAGGCAGACTCACCGGAATCCCGCGGTGCCTTGCTGCCAGCCGTTGGCGACGCACCAGGCCGTTCAGGGGGGACGTGGTTGCCGGCAGGGAAGACGACCGGGATGCGGTTACTGGCGTGTTGGTACAGCGGCTCGAAACTAGCGGCCACGCGGATCTTCTCCCATGGCGTTTTGCAGACGGCCTCCAGCCGCTGGGGGTGCGAGGTGCACGGCACAGCGCCGGATTTGGAGGTTACTTTCCGCTTGGTCGAAGGCGTGGCGAACTCGGCGGGCGTGGCGGTGGCGTTTGATTTCGCCGACTGGAGCAGGAACAACTATGTGCTCGTGCCGGCGGTGGTGTACGACGGCAACCGGTTTCATGCCCTGGGCGGCGGTTATATGCCGGCCTATCCGCGGGAGATGTACTTCAATCCCAAGCTGCCGTTGACGATGTCCAACAACCCGCGGTTGTCGGTGAAGCCGGGCCACGCGGCGAAGATCGAACTGCTGACCGGCAATGCCGCCACGCCGGCGATGTGTTTCTTTGCGCCCGCGCAGAAACGCGGCTTCATTCTGCTGACCGAGCAGAAGACCCGCTTCGGCAACAACGGCTTGTTCATCGAGGAAAATGCCGCGCAGGACGAAATCACCTTTGTTGTCAGCGCTCCCGGCGTGCGCGAGAGGGCGGCGGAGTTCGGCGGCTTCAGGGCCAGCGGCGACGTGGCGGCCGACTGGAAGCCGGGCGATGCTGTCACGCTGCGGTTCCGCACCTACTCGTTTCCCGCTGACAGCATTCCCGTGGTGCTCGAGAAGTTCATGAGCGTCCGCAAGGCGCTGAGCGGGCCGAACCAGCCCCGCCATCTGGTGCCGATGAGCAAATTGAGCGAGACCATTGTGCCCCGTTTCCAGAAACGGTGGATGACGGTACCAGCGGGCAGTTATTACGCGTGTGAAAACAGTCCAGATTTTCAACTCGGCTGGGTCAGTGGTTTCATGCAAATACCGCTGCTGGCGATTGACGATCCCCTGGAACGAGATCACATCTGCCAGCAATTTGATTTCGTCGTCGGCAAACTTCAGGGCAAGAGCGGCTATTTTTACGGCGGCATCACGGCCGAGGGGCGGTTGCGGGCGGACCGCGCGGTTGATTCTCGGATGCTGGCGCTTACCCGTAAGAACGCCGACGCCTTGCTGATGTTCTTCAAGTTCTTCCAAATCCTCAAAGCCCAGGGCCACGGTGATCTCATCAAGGCGGCCTGGGAACAATCCGCCCGGCGATTGGCGCGAGCCTTTGTGAACACTTGGAACGAGTCGGGGGAATTTGGCCAGTATCTGGACCCAGCCACCGGCGAAATCGCCGTGTACAACTCGACAGGAGGCGCGATCGCACCGGGAGGCTTGGTGTTGGCTGCCCAGTATTTCCATGAGGCAGAATTCCTCCGGGTCGCCCAAGCCTCGGCCGCCTTCTACTACCAGCGTGATGTAGTCGGCCTCGGCCTGACCGGCGGAGCCTGCGGTGATACGTCGCAAGACCCCAGTTCGGAATCCACCTATGGTTTTCTGGAATCGATGATGGCGCTCTACTGGGCCCCCGGCGATCAGGCTTGGATCGAGAAGGGCCGCACCGTGGCGAATCTGGGCGCGACGTGGACGCTCTCTNNGCCAGCACGCAAAACAAGCACGCCGCACCTGGCATCTGTACCGCTTCCGGTGATTATGTGTTCAAACTCTATCGCGCCACGGGCGATGTCCGGTACGCCGAACTCATCCGCGACATCCAGCATGCGCACGTCGAGGCCACGGAGATGCCCGGCCACCCGACGTGCGGCGCCGGAAATGGCGCTTCGATGGAGCGCCTCCAACCCACCGACGCCGAGGGCAAAGCCGCCATCGGCAACTTCGTCCATGCGGAAAACGCCTGGACCGAGCTAGACGGCTTGATGATGGCGACGGAACTGCCCGGCATCTACCTTCAGACCGACGCGGACAGGTTCTTCGTCTTCGATCACGTCGTGGCGAAAGTCGTCAGCCGGGACGCCACCGGTGTCACGCTCGCCGTCACTAACCCCACCCAGTACTCCGCCCGTGTGACGATATTCGCGGAGTCGGCGGCGCAGGCGCAGCAACCCCTGGGTTACACGGCGTACCTACGCTGGCCGCGCATCGCGGTGGCGGCCGGAGAGACGGGCACTTAGCGCGTGGACGCGACCGGCCAACCAACGCCCGGCAGAGATTGGAGCGAACCTTGAAGACACTCACCACACTTAATGACGGCGGCAGTGTTTTGCGTTCGACTGGCTGTGATCCGATGAACGTTGGCCGGCGCCGGTTTCTGCATTCCATGGTGGGTGCAGGGGCTGCCGCACTTCTTACATCCCCCCCGGCAATATCGGGCACGGCGGGGGTTTCTGGGGTCGCCGAGCCTCCTCCGCCGGGCGAGACGCTGACTCTAAAAACCCGGCAGGCCACGTTTAGCATAGATGCCACGGGGGCGTTCAGCGCCATCACCG
>PLWR01000163.1 GCA_003165615.1 Acidobacteriota bacterium
GCGATTCCTGCGCCGCCCCGAGGCCCCATTTCCGCTCCGCCCTCCCGGGCCCCGCAAATTGCCAAGCCGGTGGCGTCAACTCATCTCCTGCCCGATGCCCGCTCGTCTTCGATCCCATGGCCGGTATTGATCTTAATCATCATTCTCCTGATTGTTGCCGGCGTTTGGTATCACGCCATGCACCGTCCGGCGGTGGAAATAGCGCGGCATCAGGCGGCAGCGTCAGATTTCGAGCGGCAACGGCTCTTCCCGCAGGCGGAGCAGGAATATCGCGCCGCTGTCCAAATTGATCCCAACGATGCCGCGCTCCAGTCAGCCCTCGGGCATGTTCTGGTGGAAGAAAGAAAATGGGACGAGGCCATCAGCGTTCTGCGCGCGGCCATCGCTTTGCAACCTGACGACGCGGTGGCGCACAATAATCTCGGCGTCGCGCTCCAGACCGTGGGGAATGTTGCGGATGCCATTCCGGAATTTCGCCAGGCGATTCGCGTCCAGCCGGATTACCTGGAAGCGCACTCCAACCTGGGCACTGCCCTGGGAAAACAAAATGATCTGACCGGGTCGATTACCGAGTTCAGTGAAGTGCTGCGCTTGAAGCCCGACGACCCGGAAGCCCACTTCCACCGCGGGCAGGCTTACTACAAACAAGGCAACGCCGACGGTGCGGTGGAGGAATATCGCGAGGCGCTTCGCCTCCAGCCCGGGTTGGCGCTTGCCCATTTCGGACTGGGCGCCGTTCTCTATAATCGCGGCGACCACGATGCGGGCCTGGAAGAGTTGCGCACCGCTTACTCCCTCTCCCCCGACGACCCGGAAATCCGCGCCGCCTACCAAAAACTCCTCGAAAAATGACGGTGGTCAGCGGGTGGCGCATTCCTCGTTTTCATGTCCACGCTCCGGCGAGCCTGAATACGCGAGTGTGGTTCTGCATAATTAATCCAGAATAAACGGCACTCCCAAAAATATTTGCCAAGTGGTCAATTTGGAACAGACAGCAGATATCGGTTATGCCACGATACCAGGTGACAGGTACTCAAAAGGGTACTGTCGAGAAGTTAATTTCAGAAAGCAGGCAGGTATGCAAATTGCCTCGCGCCTTCGGCAGGTTCGCATTGACCATTCGCTCTCTCTCGAAACCCTGGCATTGAAGTCGGGGCTTTCCGAAACCCAACTCACGAGTTTTGAAGACGGTCTGGCGATCCCCTCTCTGGAGGTGTTAGACAGATTGGCGGAGGCGGTGGGCGTTCCGCTCGAATATCTTTTCTATGGCGATTTGGAATCAAGCTTAACCCCAAGGTTGACGCCGCGCATGAGCTTGCAAGAGCTTGATAACGAACCCCCACGCTTCACTTCAGCCTTTCTAGCTGCGCTTCTCAACCCCCAGATATTCATCGCGGCCACGAAAAAGCTCCGGTCAATTCTCACCCTTGATGACGGCGGACTGATGGGCAAGAATCCCAAGCCCCCCACCCGTTCATCTAACCCTCCAGCACAAGCTGAAGCTGATCCCGGCGAAAAGAAGGATACCTCGAAGCCGGAGGCATAGGCCCACGGGAGATGTCCACCCTGATGGCAGGAACCTGCGGCGCTTCACCATTGTCTTCGGGGTTTGCTCCACTCCGCTCGGACCTCGATTTCTGCAGCTTAATGGCAATGCTTGATTTCCGCTGCAATGTTTGATAATTTTAAAGTGTGGGTGAGGCAGGGATTTTCCCTCGCATGAACCCCAGGAGGAGCTTAAATGCCGATTGAAATTACGTCCAAGGCCATATCCAAGGTCAAAGAGATTATGTCCCAGCAGGAACCCGCGCCAGTCGGGTTGCGCGTCGGGGTTGCCGGGGGTGGGTGCTCCGGGTTCTCGTACCAAATGAACTTCGAAAGCCAGAGCAATCCCATCGACAAAGTATATGAATTCGATGGTCTGAAAGTCTTTGTCGATCAGGCTTCCCTCATGTATCTCAACGGGACGAAGATTGATTACGTGGAAACCTTGGAAGGCGCGGGGTTCAAGTTTGAGAACCCCAACGTGAAGACCACCTGCGGTTGCGGCAGTTCCTTCAGCGTATAAGCTCACTCCCGAGCATTCTTGCCGACCCCCGGAGGCTCACCAGGCGTTCCGGGGGTTTTGTTTTGGCGACCAATCCTCCGTCGGCAGGCATTCCGCCATTCCCCAGACATGAAAAAGCGCGGCCCCGGAATTCGAGGCCGCGCGCTTTCCTAAGATCAAACGGTGCAATCGTCAATCGCCCGCAATTCTACGGGCAAATCGTTATGCTAGAGCGTCTTTAATTTAAGTGTNNTCGAGCGCTACAAGACATGTAAGCAATTAAATCCAAACCGCTCTAATTCGGTAGTTGATGAACTCCGCGCGCCTGCATGACCCACGTCGGCGCAGTCCAGGAGGCTCCGGCACTGGTTGCTCCACTCGTTTGCTCATAGAACAAGAGCCCGGAGGTGTCCAAGGTGGAAGCGGTGGTCAATTCGTTCAACGGGCTGACGCCAGTGCCAAGGAAGTTGGTGTCAGGGTACGTCAGCACGGTAATCGCATGCCCCCCGAAAAGTCCGCCGCAGGGAGTCAAAGTGAACCCACCGGTCTTGCCGTCGGATCCCGCCGCCTGCAAAGCCTTGAAGTTCCCCGGGACGTTCCCCGGCCTCAGGAAGACTTGGCTCGCGGTCAGTGTGAGCGGCGTGCCTGATCCGAGAACGCCGAATACCGCCACCTTTTCCGCCCGACCTAGCGTTTTGGGGCCGAAAGTGAAAGCCTGGCGATTCCAAGGACGCAAGTTGATGAAGTAATTGCTCGTGCTCACGAGCGCGACGTTCAATGCTGCGTGGAGGGGAATCGTGCCACTCAGGTCAGGAACTTCATCATCGACAAGCAGGGAGAAGCCGGTCGCGTTACCGGAACCGTCTTGGGTGATGTTGATGACCTCTCCCAGGAACGCTGACTTCTGATTGGTTGCGGACGTTGGCTCTTCCGAATCGACGGTTTGCGCGATGATTTGACCGCTCGTGTTGACGATGGCATCGACCTCGACAAAGGAATTCGCCGCGAGGTTCGCAAAGGTCGTTACGCCGTCCCCCTCAAAAACCGTGCTGCTATTGGAAAGGATCGTCAATGTCAGGCCCGTGCCGTCCTGCAAGGTCAGGGGGAAACTGCCCGTAAAACCGCTGGGGAGGCTGGTGGTGCTCGGGGTTCCGGCAATACCGTATAGAGAGGTGGCCTCGCCCACAGTTGTCCCGGAGGGGGTGGTGGGAGTGGCGGTAATTTGCGGGTTAACCGTCCCCGTAACTGTACCGGCATTATTAACTGCCAAAGACTCACGCAGGTTGAAGTCGAACGTGAGCCCACTGGCAGTGTTGGCGGTAACCACCAGGGCGGGACTGATGGTGATGGTGAATGATGTGGCCGTCAGAGTTGCCGGGATCGACACAGCAGTCGGCGGGCTGGTTAGAGTATTCAGAGTAATCAATTGCGGGCTGGTCAGCGTTACCTTCAACTGGTTGTACGTCCCCGGCGGAACACCGCTCGAATTAGTCAGGATGTTGGTGAAATCCGTCAAACGCGCAAAATCCACGGTGGCTGGCGACGTGGCGGTAATCAGCGGCACCGACTGCCCACCCGATTGCGGGGTGAGGCTGGCAGAAGTGATGGTTGCCGAGAAAGACTCCACATCGCAGATCGGTGCATCGGTCCCGAAAGTGACAACTGATCCTTCGACGCCGCCGCGCCCACCCCCACCGGTACCCGATCCACATCCGACCATCAGGGCTGCGGCCAAAACCGCCGCTACGGCCGGAATGAACTCCCTATTCCTTTTGCTCATATAACCTACCCTCCTAACCGTCTACGGCTGATCCGGTTGCTAACCCGGCTTGCGCTGCAGAAAGGGGGCTCTTTTTTGCGCTCGATTTCTATTTGCAATCGCTCCGCCAAACTCAACTTCCAATTAACCAGTGTGCCTACAATCGATTGAATCATTTCATGCTTTGAGATTAACATTTTGTGGGGCCGAAATCCACTACCCCCGCGCCCTTGCGCCCAAGGCAAGGCTCGGTTAATTGAACATGGCGCGCAGGCGGCGGATTCCGGTAAGGGCGAGAGTGTATTGGGGATCAATCTCTGCGGCCATGTGGTAAGAACTAAGGGCGCGAGCGAAATTGTGCTTCATCTCCCATGCCCGGCCCAGGTTGAAGTAAGGGAAAGCCGGGTTGTCATAACGCAGAGCGCCCGTGGCCCTTTCCAGCCACGGAATGGCTTCATCGATTTGGCCTTTTTCGATGAGGTAGGCGCCGATATCATTGTAGGGGTTGCCGAAGTCCGGATCGGTTTCGATGGCGCGGTGGCACTCGGCGATGGCAGCATCAAAGTCGCCCATGAAGCTGTAGGTCCACCCGAGAAAGGTGTATGCTTCCGCGGTGGGATAGGTTTCAATGGACTGGCGATAGAGCTCCGCCGCCTCGCGCAACTCACCCTTCATCTGGTGACGGTAGGCGTCGCAGAAGATTTCGATGGCGAGGTTGATCGGTTCGTCTTCAGCCATAACCCTGCCCTTAAGGGTTTTCGACAAGCCGTGCGCAAGCTTCGTTATAATTATACCGTAATTAAGGATAACCCGTGAAAATCGCCCTGGCTCAAATTGACACTACCATCGGAGACTTTGCCGGCAATGCCGGCCTGATCATCAAGTACGCGGGATGGGCGCGCGAGCGCGGCGCCGACCTCGTGGTTTTTCCGGAACTGGCGCTTTGCGGTTACCCGCCGCGTGACCTGGTGGAAAAGTTGGGGTTTGTGGAACGCTCGCAAAGCGAGTTGATCCGGCTGGCTCGCAACTTGCCCCCCATTCCGGCGCTGGTGGGCTACGTGCGCCGCTCGCGGGCGAGTCAGGGTAAGCAGGTGGCCAACGCCGCGGCCTGGCTGGAAGGCGGAAAAGTGGTGGAGGATTACGCCAAGATCCTGCTGCCCTTCTACGACGTGTTTGATGAATCGCGTTACTTTGAGCCCGGCTCCAGCGTGTGCGTGCACGAATTTGGCGGCTGCCGCGTGGCCATCACCATTTGCGAAGACGTGTGGAACGACAAGCATTTCTGGACCAATCGTTTCTACGCGCGCGACCCCGTGGAGGAATGCGTTGCGGCGGGCGCCAATCTGCTGCTGAACATCGCCTCGTCCCCTTACAACACGGAAAAAATCCAGTTGCGCCACGACATGCTGAAGACCATCGCCAGCAAGCAGAACATCCCCGTGGCTTATGTGAACCACGTGGGGGGAAACGATCAGTTGCTCTTCGATGGCTCCAGCATGGCCTTTGACGCCCGCGGCGAGCTCCGCGCCCGCGCCCGCGCCTTTGCGGAGGATTTGGTGATCTTCGATACCCGCGACGGCGCCCAGGAAATTCGCCCGGCGCCGGAGTCCGAGGCGGAGGAAATCTACCTGGGGCTCTGCCTGGGGGTGCGCGACTATGTGCAGAAATGCGGATTCAAAAAGGTGCTGGTGGGGCTGAGCGGCGGCATCGATTCCTCCCTGGTGGCCACGCTTGCGGCAGACGCCCTGGGCCCCCAGAACGTGCTGGGCGTCGGCATGCCCGGGCCCTACTCCTCCCCGGGCAGCATTCGCGACGCCGAGGCGCTGGCTCGGAACCTGGGCATCGAGTTCCGCGTCATCCCTATCACCCCGGTGTTTGAAAGCTACCTTGAAACGCTTGATCCTGCGTTCGGCCGTGCGCCGCGCGATGTGACGGAGGAGAACATTCAGGCGCGCATTCGCGGGAACATCCTGATGGCGCTTTCCAACAAGTTTGGATCACTGCTGCTGACCACAGGGAACAAATCCGAATTGGCGGTGGGATACTGCACCCT
>PLWR01000552.1:0-15927 GCA_003165615.1 Acidobacteriota bacterium
GAGCTCGTTTTCAAGGATTTTGTCCGCGCCCGGTCATGGCCGTGACGGGAAAATCCGGGTTGAGAGTGGTCAGAGTCGCCGTAAAATGGGGATAACTCTGGAGGCGCACTGATGCTCAAACGGCGCGTGGTCATAACCAGCCTGGGAATAGTTGCTCCCAACGGTCAAAGGCGGCTTACTGGCGCGCCGCCGCTCCGCAGTGCAATCCAAACAACGATCGTGGGTGGGCTATAAGCTTCGGGCCTTGAGCATGCACATAAAGCAGGGCGCCGCTGGTTCTGTTCAGGTCGTCGAGCCAAAGGTACGGTTCGCTCTCGTCCACGCTGAACCCCGCGCGTGGCTCGCCGTTGTCGTTGGACAGCCAGAGGCTCGGGCCTTCTCTCAACTTTGTTTCCAGACTGCTACTCAGGCTAACCTTGAACGCGAGTTTACGCGAGTCATTCTGCCCCGGTAATAAGCGAGCGCAAGAAAAAACGACCTCGTCGTAGTGCCCGATTCCACGTATTATGGACTCCCTGTGACCGAACCCAAAAAGGTCAAACTCGGTTTTTTCCTCATCGGCAGCATCGTCGTTGCCGCCGCGGCCCTGTTATCATTCGGCTGGCTGGCGGAAGAGATGCTCGAATCGGAGACACAGACATTCGATGATGCCGTGCGGGCAGCGATCCACCGGCTCGCTTCGCCGGCAATGACCAGTGCGATGCAAATTTTTTCATTTCTCGGTTCGGGAACATTCCTGGTGGCGCTAAGTCTCCTCACGATTGTAATATTGTTGTACATCCATCGCCCTCGAGCGGCTCATGTGATGGGCATTACCATGGCGGGTGCGGTCGCTCTCGATCTGGTGTTGAAGCATGCATTCCACCGTGGTCGTCCCGTCCCCTTTTTCGGGACGGCCCCAAGCTCGTATAGTTTTCCGAGCGGCCATGCTTTCGTATCACTTTGTTTCTATGGGGCGTTGGCAGGAATTCTTTCCGCGCATGCTCCAACGCCGAGGGCGCGATTGTTTATCTGGACATGCGCTGCACTGCTTGTCGGGCTTATCGGATTTTCGCGCATCTATCTGGGAGTGCATTACCCGAGCGATGTCGTAGGCGGCTATTGCGCTGCCCTTGTTTGGGTGGGAGCGATTGGTATTCTGGACCATGTTCTTCACAACCGCGCGGGGTGAGGAATCGAAGCCCCTGTCGTCCGCAATAAATCCGTACGCCCGAGTTCATACCTTTGAATGACAGCAATGCCCATGGTGTGCGATCCTCTCGTTGATGCCGAAACTCGATTCCCTGCCCAACGTGCTGGTGACCCTGTTCGATTTAGGACTGGATGCCCTGAGCTTCATCCGGACCAGCCTGCGGCCGCAGTGTGCTCTGGTCGCTGAGAACCTCTTCCTCCGCAAGCAATTGGCTTTGTACTTGGAGCGCAGGGTCAAACCTCGTCGGGCGAAGACGGCTACCAAGTTAACCCTGGTATGGCTTTGCAATCTGTTTGCATGGCGAGAAACGCTCACCGTCGTTAAGCCCGACACCTTAATCCGCTGGCATCGGAAAGGCTTTCGGCTGTTTTGCAGGTGGAAATCGAAGCCCCGCGGACGGCCACGGGTTCCTGCCGAGATCCAGAAACTGATCGTGGAAATGGCACACGACAACCCGACATGGGGTGAGGAGCGCATCGCCGCTGAACTAATGTTGAAGCTGGGGATTCGGATCTCACCTCGGACCCTCAGACGCTATATGCCGCCCGACAAAGCACCGCAGCACGGGCCCTCGTCTCAGCGTTGGATGACGTTTGTCCGCAACCATGCCGAAGGCATTCCGGCCTGCGACTTCTTCGTCACTGTGACCGGCCATTTTCGCCTGCTGTACGGCTTCGTGATCATGGGGGTGGGAACACGCAGGATTGCTCACTGCAACGTCACCGCTCATCCCACCGCGGATTGGACACTTCAGCAGTTTCGGGAGGTCATCAGCGGTGAAAAACCGTACCGGTTCCTCATCCACGACCGCGACAGCATTTACTCCTCCGGGTTCGATGCGGCCGTGAAGTCGATGGGCCTGAGCATCTTGAAAACGCCTTTCCGGACACCTCAGGCGAACGCTTTCTGCGAACGCCTTGTCGGAACCATCCGGCGGGAGTGTTTGGATTTCCTGATTGCGCTCGATGAGAGACACCTGCGGAGAATTCTCAAAGACTGGGTGGCTCGTTACAACAAGGGGCGCCCGCACTCCAGCCTGGGGCCCGGAATACCCGAATCAACCGTAGGCGGAGCGGTGAGGGGACTCTCCGGATATCGGATTCCGAGCGATCATCGAATTCTGGCCGAGCCCATCTTGGAAGGTCTGCACCACGAATATCGACTTGAGATGATTGCGGCATGAGCCTGATACTCCACAAAGCCCCCGGAGCGTCTTTCTTGCGAAGGACACCAATGAGCGAGCCGTAAGCTGCTAGTTTTGTGAGCGGGTTGGATTTTTACGACCCACGGTGTCGTGTGGCAAAGTCGACTGTTACCAGTTCGATGCAGTTTTGGGGAACACAAGTCCCCTTGCGTGGGTCATCTAATACGGCTTTGGCGGCTTGATGTGGCACTCTTCGAGTCTCAGGATTGCTTTCGGTAGAAAACGTAAAAGAACACCAACACACTGAGGCTCGCGAACAGATGAACCAGCGACGTCAGAAGCGCCATCGCTGGAATCACCTCACGCATGACCCCCAATACGGTGGAAATGAAATGTGCCACCACCAAGACCGTTAGCAGGATTGTCCCAATCAATGCCAGGAGTGCCGCATTCTTGAGGCTCATGGTGGGAGTATGAATGCTCTCAGCGTTTTTTGCAAGCAGGAGCCAATCCTTCAAGGGCTCCGTCAAAGTCCCTGATGCGGGACATCTCCAGAGCTATGAATACACCATTCGCGAATAGTCCCCTCACCCGCCGCCAGCGCAGGCGCCAATTTCCAGCTCATGAGGAGCAGTGGGGAGTTCCACGGCACAATGGCCCCAAACTTCCCCGGTATAAGGATCGATGGATTCAAAGGTTTCACCCGAAACAGAATCGGTCCACTCTCCACCAATGTACATCTTGTATTTCTGAATCATAATTACCCCTGGTCCCCACTCCATACGCAGCCATCTGAGCGTGGCACGGCGTCCCCAGAGTGTCAAGTCATGGCCATGATGCCCGTGCCACGAAACATCCCGACCGGGGCGAGGACTGTAAAAGCGCATTCGTTTTTATTGTAGGAATCAGGATTAGGGATATGTCGGGGCGCAGCGAGCCGCCGGTGGGACGTCAAGTCCACCGGCGGCATCACCGAAAGCTGGAAGGCACTGCAAACAACCAGCCTGTTCTGCGGGCGCGCAGGAGCGGGGCTCCCAGGCATCAGGCAAGAAGATCGTTCCGCTTCAAAGACACGGCGGCCAATAAAATCCCGAGTAAGCCGGTGCCGAGCAGCATGATGCTGCTGGGTTCAGGGACACTGGACCCAGTAACGGTAATGTCGTCTAGCCCCCAGAAAGACGGATCCTGCCGGTACGAAAACGATATGGTGTCGTCGCCCGTACCCACTACAGGAAACGAGTATTGCGTGAAAGGGAAATAACCACTATTTGTTTGGGAGGAGACCGGGGTACCATCCCAATACGCCGAGAAGTCGTTCGGCGTTCCCCCAGGACTATAGAGCCAAAAACTGAAGGTGTAATCGCCGGGGCTGTCTGTAAGCGTTTGGGACATAGTTCCATCGCTCTCAACAGGACCCAAAGAGGCGCCGTAAGTCCCGCTGTGGACGTAAATAGCGTCGGTAGACACAGAGGTGTCCTCGGTGTTGCCCCCCAGAGTCCAATGCGTAAAGTTACCGGTCTCGAAGCCGCAATTTAGCACGAGATTTCCCGCGGTCGCATCGCATATGCTGCCACCATCGGCGAAACTTGAGATTGCACAGAAAAACAAAGCCACCATGAACAATATCGCAGTTTTCTTCATCGTTTCTCCCGTATGCCCAAATTGGGCTCGTAGGGTCTTCCCACGCTACATGGGTGGAGAGCCTGAATCCGACAAAATACCAGCAATTTTAGTTCCATTTCTTATTTCATTGAAAATAAAGGCTATTTCAGGATCATGCGGTGACGAAAGTGCATTCTATTGCACAATCGATAACTAATATTGCAACCCCCAGACACTTATGCGAACTGGCGGCTGCGGCAGCAAACGTAGGTTACTGTGTCCCTCTCCACCAAGGAGGCGAGGGCCTAATCTCCATCGAGTCGTTCCCGCCCCTTCCCCTCAGCGGTTCCAGACCGCCGCGCAGGTGACGTTCAGGGTGGCCGAATTCCACCAGGCTGGTGGTAATTGGCCAGACGGGCGGCCCGGGAAGAGCGGAGCCAGTCGTTAAAAGCCTCTTATTTTCAAAGGGCTACGCGTATGTTCAGGTTTGGCAAAGCACATGCCTCTACACTTTGCGATGACCAAAGGGGAGCAGCTATGGTGACCAGACCTATTACGTCTTTTCGGAGAGCAATGATCTATGGTGCGCTGAGCTTATTCGCCGCATCGATGGTGGCGTGGGCGCAGACCCAGGGACCGGCGCAGCCGATCAACCCGCCAACCGGGGCATCGGAACAGCCCCTCAGCCCGCCACCCACGACGACGGAACAGCCGGCAAGTCCGCAACCCGCGACGCCGGAGCAGCCGCCCAGCCCGCCACCTACACCACCGGAACAGCCGGCGAGCCCGCCGCCCACGACGCCGGGATGGCATCGATTCTCTCCACAACCTGCACCGCCCGCGCCACCAGAGGCGCCAGCGCCGCAAGCTGATCCAACACCCGCCCCCGTGCCGGAGCACATCACGATTCCGGCGGGAACGTTCGTCACCGTGCGGGTTGATCAATTCCTATCTTCAGACAAAAACCAGAATGGCGACGCCTTCTCCGCAACCCTGGCGCGGCCGCTGGTGGCCGACGGACTCGTGGTCTCGCGACGTGGACAGACCCTGGGCGGGCGCGTGGTCGATGCCAAAAAGGCAGGCCGCGTGAAGGGAGTTTCCCATTTGCAGATCGCGTTGAATACGCTGACGCTGGCGGATGGCCAACAGGTGCCGGTACAGACGGAGTTGACGAGCATCACCGGCACCACCTCGAACGGGCGTGACGCCGGTGCAATCCTGACGACCACCGTCACGGGCGCGGCAATCGGCGCCGCGGCGGATTGGGGTCCAGGCGCGGCCATTGGAGGCGGAGCCGGACTGGTAGCGGGGGTGGTAGGGGTGCTGGTAACGCGCGGACATCCCACAATCATCTATCCCGAGTCGCAGTTGACGTTCCGGCTCGCCAAACCTGTCACGTTTTCGACCGAGCGGGCGCCCCAAGCCTTCGTCGATGCTCGCAGCCTCAATGTTCAACGCGCGTCTACGCAGGGGCCTCCGCAGGGTCCACCACCACCTGGATACCAGGGCGGGGGCTACCCACCGCCGTACTACTACGGACCCTATTACCCTTATTATTGGGGACCTGGCTTCGGGTTCTTTTACGAGGGTGGATTCTATGGCCGCGGGTTCTATGGCCGAGGCTACGGGTTCCGTCGATAAAGTCTGTCCCTTGCTGACTTGTCAGTATTCCGTCCTTCCCAGAACCGCCGGCCCTCCCTCCAATGGGGATCAGGCCGGCGGTTTTCTTCTTCGGTAATCAGTCATCAGTTTTCAGTTATCAGTCAGCTCCCCTCCCGCAGGGCGAGGGTTGTGGAATCAAATCCACGCAGGCACGGATTTCGCAGGCATGCGCAAACTCATCCTCTCCGTGTTCTCGGTGTCTCAAATCCCTCAACACAGAAAGCAATGAGGCCTCTGTGGTCTCGGTGTTAAAGCTCGTCTGTCCACGGAGGACACGGAGACGTTGCCCTGTTTGTCCAGTTCTTTCACCGCTCGTGAAACCTGCGCCAAAGCTCCACTGCGTTCATCAGGGATTATGGCATGCGGTTAGCGCCAGAACCGTTTCCTGGCCACTCGATGGCATGCTGAACGGCAACGCCATTTGTGGATGGCGCGCTGCGGCGGGCAGTTCTCCGCGATTCCCATCCAGGCAGTAGCGCGCACGGAGTTCCTTCATCAGGTTGGTAATTTTCTCCGGATATTCGCCGCGCAAGTACGCCGAGCGGGCGTAGAGTTTCCGGTAGCGTTTAACCAAATGGGGAAATTCCCTTTCCAGAAACGGCATGAATTGCTTCATGGCGGAAGGCATCAGAAATAGAATATTGGCATAGATGAATGAGGCGCCGGATTGCGCCGCCTGGGCAGCCAGCGCGTCCAACATGCGCGGCGCATCGTTCAGCCCCGGCAAGATGGGCATGGCGTTTACTCCCACGCGGATTCCCGCCTGGGCCAGTTTCCGTACGGCTTCGAGGCGCTGGGCGGGGGCGGGCGCTTTGGGCTCGAGCAGGCGCGCCAGGCGCTCGTCGTGAGTGGTGACCGTCATATGCACGCTGAAGCGATGGCGCGCAGCGATTGATTGCAGCAGGTCCATGTCGCGAAGGATCAGAACCGATTTGGTGGTGATGGAAAGGTCCAAACCTCGGAATTCAGCGAAAACTTCCAACATGCGCCGGGTGATTTCAAACTGCCGCTCGGCCGGCTGATAGGGATCGGTTGCCGTGCCCAGAGCGATGGGCAGGCCCTTGTCGCGCCCCTGGCGAAGTTCCGCGCGCAGGCGTTCCGGCGCGTCGGTCTTGGCGTAGATCTTGCGCTCAAAGTCACGGCTGTCCCACATCTCCATGAACTCGTGCGTGTAGCGGGCATAGCAGTAATGGCAGCCGAATTCGCAACCGCGATAAGGGTTGATGGTCCAGGCAAAGGGCATGCGCCCGCTGGACTCGCGGTTCAGTGCGGAGCGTGCCGGCAGGCGGTAGTACTCCACCTCCGCCCGTTCGCGCACCAAGGGGCTTTGGGCCGCCAAGCGCGCAATGCCCACAAATGGCGTTTTATCGACCGGTCCCCGCAGTAAAGTGCAACCCATACGGAACCTCCTGAAGTCTGGCCTTCAGAGAGTTTCGCTTTTTGTTCGCCTTTTGTCAAGAGGGAATATCTTGAAGCAAGGCGCGATTCAGGTTGCTCTCCAGGGAGATTATCCCGGCAAGAAAAAGGGGCACAACGCTCAAAATGCTTGAGCGCCGTGCCCCTCTAAAATCTCGTCTCATGAACAGCAGGTTTTTTTCTGTCGCCCTACTACCTGCTTACCTGCACCTATCGCACTCCTCTGCGGCCCGCAAATCCTCGATGGCACGGTGTATTGTCTCCATCGCCGCTCGCTTATGGCCGCAGAAATCGTGGCCGGCATCTCTCAATTCCTGCTCTGCTGACCGGAGACCTTCAATGGCCCCATGAATGTTCGGACAACGATGCGGCATGGGGACGGCCATGGGTACCGGTGTTGGGGCTGGGGCAGCAATGGCTGCCGACGAGTTAAAGTATTGCGCCTTCGGAGCTCCGAATAAAATAGCCAAGCCCAAGGCGGCAAGAACCACCGTTACAGTGATCAGGCTTCTCTTCATAATTCCCCCCTAAATTGAAAGTTTAGACTACTCCGTAATTGGTGAGAGCCATTCTAATCAGATGGGGACTCACTAGCAAGCAAAATCGGACAGCATAATCGGACCGGCATTGATAAAGGTGTTAGGCTGGTTTTGAGTTTTTCGCGTGGGTTTGGCCAGATTTCTCACCATGGATTTGGAAGGGCGGGGCCTCTTCAATCATTCGATCAGAACAACCGGGGTGGCAAGAAATCCCGGATGGTCGCTGCGAACACAAAGGGGCACAACACTCAAACAGCTTGAGCGCCGTGCCCCTCACTAAATTCCAATCATCAAGCGCAGGTTTCTTTCTGATCCCCTACGACTCGCTTACCTGCACTTAGCGCAACCCTCGGCCAGCTTCAACTGCTCGATTGCTTCGTGCACTGCCCGCATTGCTGCCACTTTATGGCCGCAAAAATCGTGGGCACCATCTCTCAATTCTTGCTCTGCTGACCGGAGACCATCGATGGCCCCATGGATGTTTGGACAACGATTCGGCATCGGAACGGCCATGGGCACTGGTGTTGGGGCTGGGGCAGCAATAGCTGCCGACGAGTTAAAGTTTTGCGCCTTCGGAGCTCCAAACAAAATCGCGAAGCCCAAAACGGCAAGCACGGCGGTCAAAGTGACAATGGTCCTCTTGTTCATGTACCCTCCCAGATTGAAAGTTTGTACTACCTAGAGAAATTTGGAGCCCCATCTTAATCAGAAGGAGTCTCTTTCGCAAGCATAAACACAACAACCGAAAAAAAGTTGCGGGGTGGGCATTTGATTCCCGCAAGGGGGGGGGCACCGGCGGGAGGCTGCCCCAAGCCCTTGGGTACCCTACCAATTTCAAGGATTCAACATTTCTCGCCTCCTGGCGGAAGGGGGGGGCAGTACCAACATGCTCACGAAGCGATGGTCCAGGAAGAGCAAGTCAAAAGGCAAAGGGCAAAAGGCAAAAGTAAAAACCCCTGCGCCCCAATATCGGGGCCGCGCCGGAATCGCAAATTTCAACATTTGATATTTCAGACCAATGCACCCATCGCAGGGCAATCCACCAAAAGCGTCCCAGCGCGGTGGGGAATTCAAGTTAGAATACTCGATGAAGGGTCAACAATCAGGAGGTGCGCATGAAGGCCGCAGCGGTTCAGATGGACGTCAAGATTCTCGCGAAGGAACATAATCTCGATCAGATCCTCCGCCGTCTGAAGCAGGCCGTGGGCGCGGGGGCGAAGTTGGCGGTCTTCCCCGAATGCGCGTTAAGCGGCTACTGTTTTGTCAGCCGGGAGGAAGCTGCGCCGGTGGCGGAAGAAGTTCCCGGCCCTTCCACGGAGAAGATTCTGGCGGCGGCGCGGGCGCTCGATTGCACAGTGGTGGTGGGGTTGCTCGAACGTGCCGGCGACCAGATTTTCAATTCCGCCGCAGTGGTCACTCCGCAAGGCATTCTGGGAACATATCGCAAGCTGCACCTGCCCTGCCTTGGCATTGACTGGCACACGGCGCTGGGCGACAAACCTTTTCCCGTCTTCGCGACGCCGCAGGGGAAGATCGGTATCAGCATTTGCTACGACTGTAGTTTTCCCGAAGCTGGCCGCGTGCTCAAGTTGAAAGGCGCGCAGATTCTCGCCATCCCCACCAATTGGCCGCTCGGCTCTGACACCTGGCAACACACGCCGCCGGTGCGCGCCACGGAGAATCACATTTATGTCATCGCTTGCGACCGGGTGGGTGAAGAGCGCGGCTTCCGCTTTGCCGGCCATTCACAAATTGTGGATTGCAACGGCACCAAGCTGGCGGAAGCAGGCGAAACGGAGGAAACAATTCTCTATGCCGAAATCGAGCCCGCCAGCGCTGACCGCAACCGCGTCGTCCGGGAGCCGGGAGTATGGGAATTCGACCGCATCGCCAATCGCCGCCCGGAGATGTACGCGCCGCTTACCGACCCGGCAAACTGAATTTTGCGCGGCTGAGCCGCAGCGGAATATCCACCCCGTCGCCCAGGGCGCCACCCCTCCTGAATCAGGAGGGGAGTTTAGCGAAGGGTTTTTCACTTTTGCCTTTTGCACTTTGCCTTTTGCCTCGCCTTTCGCGCTCTGCCAATAACCGCTGCGCCCCGGCTGTCCTCATGGCAAGAGGCCATAGACGTCCACTTCCCCATCCGTCCCCACATAGACTCTCCCATTAGCAACCGTCGGAACCACGAACTTCACTGCCGGTCCGGCTTGGTCACGCTGGTTGGACGACTGGCTGCTATTGTAGAGTTCGTTGCGCACATTGGTGGCGTCGAAGGCGCGCAGGATAGCCGGGCCACCACGGGGGAACGCGTCGGTTTGCACGAGCCACAAAATGGCGTTGCTGGTTCCATGGGCGGAAATCGACAACGCGGGATTCGGAAATCCAGTTTGAAAGGCAGCGACGATCGGAGGCTGTACCGTACCGTTCACCAAAGGAAACTGCCGCAGGGAGTCGCCCACCGCCTGGAAGTAGAGGTTACCGTTCCAGTAAGCCCCTCCGGCGAAAGGCATGCCGATGAAGGTCTCAACGTGCAGCGCCCCGGCGTCCGCCCTTTGTTGATGGCCCAGATTGTCGCGGTTGAGAATATAGAGGCGGCTATCCTTTCCCGCCGTAGCCAGCAGGTGGGGATGGGGGCCGGGCTGGTCAGGCAAAATCAGGGGCGGACCCGATCCCAGATCCCAATCGTAATTCTCCAGGGAGTCCTGGTTAGCAGGAGTGAAGTAATCCAGGACGAAAAACTGGTCGGACTTGAATTGGAGTTTAAGAACACTATCGCCGTAATCGGTTCGCCCCTTATTGGCATCGAAGGTCCCATTGGCGGTGACTACATACAGATTTCCGTCCGCATCCACGGCGATGCCTCCGCCGGCCTGCCAAATGGCGCCTTCGTTCCCGTTGGGAGTGACGTTAAAGACCCCAACCTGGCGGAGGGTGGCGGCATCATAGGCCAGCAACCAGCCGTGGTAGGGGTCCATGTCACCTTGGGACCCGAAACCGAGATAAAGCGTCCCGTTCAGCAGAAGCAGGCCCGGACGTTGCAGTTGACGCAAACCTCCGAAGGTTACGGTGCCCGCGACACTGTCATACCCTTTGCCGGGAACGCTTGCCCGGATCACCACCGGACCGCCGAGTTTTTCCATCCCCGTGGTGATGTCAAGAGCGTGCAGGCGATAGAAATAGTTGTGCTTGCAGTTCAGTGTGCAGGAGGAATCCTGCAATTCCCTGGTCTTGGCCGTGACGTACAGGGTTCCGCTGGCCGGGTCGATGACCGGCGTGGAGGTGATTCCAATCTCGGGTTTGATGTCGAAGGCACCGGCGGGAAACACATCCTGAGGCGGGACCGCGGTGACTCCGGCGGTCGGATTCACGAAGCTGACATGCCAAAGAGGGGATGTGGATTGGCCATCCGCGTCGAAGGCATAAACGCTGTCGTGTTGCGTCGCCACGAAAACAACGTTGTGCCCGCCCTGGTTCGGAATCGAGACGCTTTGCAAATACAGGGGCTGAGCGTAAACCTGCCCATCAACGTGTAGCGAGAACAATTTGCCGAATCGGTCCACGGTCACATTGGAGGGGGTCAAGAAGTTTTCCTGGGTGTTCGCGCCGGAGCGGCTATTGTCATAACGCTGGGTGAAGACTCCCGCCAGCGGCCCGTTGCCGGTGCCCGCCAGAAGGACCGTCTGCGGACTGCCGCTGGCGCTGGTGATGGTCACCGCCTGGGCGGCGCCCGTCGAACTGGTGGGCTGATTACGCACCGTCAGGCTGTCTGGGGAGACTCGAACCGAGAGGAGGGCAAGATGCGGTGCGCTTGACGCCTCCCCTCCCCAGCAGAGGGCGACACTTACTATTGCCAGGAGGGCAAGGAGCATTTTCATAAAGCTCCATGATACGCGATTTTTTCAGATTTGTTCACAACCGCACGGTGGGTTCCGGTGCTGGCATCATTTGGAATGGGAATCCTTTCATCGCACCGGTCATTCCCGCGAAGGCGGGAATCCAGTCCCTCGTCGGCACATTTTCTATAACTTGCGGAGTGGATTCCCGCCTTCGCGGGAATGACGGCACTTGGGAGGGGCCGCGCATCGCAAATGACACCAGTACCGCAGGTCCCTAACCGGGATTGGGCCGCGCCGCTTTCCTGCGGGCTCTGCATGGAATTGCCGATGCTGTTAGAATAGGGACGGCTGATCTTATTCGGAAGTCATCATGGAATTCTGCTGAACCGCAAATTCCGCCGGTGATAATCAGAAAGGTGACCAACGACACGTGACGGCAAATCCCATACCCAAAATTTCCGTTGTGATCCCGGCGTACAACGAAATGGCGACCATCGAGGATATCCTTCTGCGCGTCCAGGCCGTTGAACTCGACAAAGAGATCATCATTGTCGACGACGGCTCAGAGGATGGGACTCGCGAATTCCTGACGGCTCTTGCCGAGTGCGCCAAGACTGCTCCGGCACGAATGAAAATGCCCCGCAGCGGAAAAGTCCTGGCCACCGACCGCATCCGCGTGTTTTTCCAGGACAAGAACCAGGGAAAAGGGGCGGCGCTTCGGCGTGGATTTCAGGAGTCAAAAGGCGAGATCGTAATCATCCAGGACGCCGACCTCGAATATGATCCTGCCGATTACCATCGTCTCATTGCGCCGATTGACAGCGGACACGCGGACGTTGTGTATGGCTCGCGCTTTCTTGGCGGCCCCCACCGGGTCCACCTTTATTGGCACTATGTTGGCAACAAGTTCCTGACGGAGCTCTCCAACATGGTGACCAACATCAACCTTTCCGATGTGTGGACGTGTTACAAGGCCCTGCGGCGGAATGTGGTGCTGGGACTTGACCTCAAAGAGAATCGCTTCGGCTTCGAGCAGGAGATTACGATTAAGATTGCACGCGGGGGCTGGCCCGTGTATGAGACGCCGATTTCTTACTACGGCAGGACCTACGCGGAGGGAAAGAAGATTACCTGGAAAGACGGAATCCGTGCGCTCTGGTGCATCTTCCGTTACGGATTTCTTTCTCGTAACGCCAAGACTCCCCGCGCGCCGATCGCCAATCCCGCCAGGAAACCGGATTAATTCATGCGACCTGCGCAGTGAGCATCAGGATGAGAGAATCCCCTCGTTCGAACACTGATGGCCCTCATTTTGGCTCAAGGCAACGGGATGCGGTGGTCTTCAGGATGGGGTCCGGCCGCCGATGATCGAAGGACTCATTCCTTCCACGGGGGCGGAGTCTGCTTCCCGAGTCTGGCGCCTTCCCAACCGGGTCTTCTGCCATTTTTCTCTTGCGGCTGCCGCGGAGGATTGCCGTATCTGTCGATTCAGCACCAAAACATAGGCGACAATCGGAGCGCTCAGCAGCCAAGCCGCTGAATAATAAGCAAAGGTCGATTCGGTAATGGAAGAAATGGTCACAAACAGAAAAACTGCAGGTATTTCTGGCGGAGTTAATGATCGGTCAGCAGGCTTTCGCAAGAAAAAATACTTGATGATGTAATACCACACGATTGCCAATCCAATCAGAATGGCTCCCCCCCCCAACAAACCTGACTGAACCAGGACGTGCAGGAAAGCGTTGTGCATGTGCCAATTCAGATAGAACCGGTCGGCCTGGAATCCGAAACCCACCCAGGGAGATTTCCAAAAAAGTCGCCATCCATCCTCCCAAGTCGCAGTGCGCCCGCTCATCGTGAGGTCGAGATGACCCGTTCGGGTAAAATACAGAAAGAATCCGGAGTAGAATCCCCGCAAACCCAGTAAAATAGCGGCCCCGGTGGCTGCCAGGAAGTTAACGAAACGCGTGGCTTTTTCCGCCCCCAGGATCAGGGCCGCACTCCCGACAAACGCCAGTATTTCCGTACGGCCATTGGCAATGTACAATGCGTACACCGAAGCGGCGAACAAAATTCCCCAGATGATCCGAACGATGGGTCTGCCCTTCCGCATGAGCCCGGGGAGCGCTACCAGTGCGGAAATGGCTGCGTACCGGGCAAATCCCGTGTTTCGAGTGGAAGCCATTCCCATGATCTCTCCGGTCCCCTTATAGGCGCGCATGCCAATGGAACCGCCTTCCGCCGTAAAGACTACCGCCGAGCCTAGCATAGGGATGGCGCCCAACAGGGCGAGGGTAAGGATTGTGCCCACAGTCCAGGTGAGCCTCAGCACCATGCGAAGGTCTTGGAGAGGATCCGCAACCAGAACAATCGCCAGCAGAACCAGAACAATTGCCAGATAGTTAGCTCCATAATACAACGCATCCGTCGGGTTGATTGATACGGTCGCGGATGAAGCCAATCCCGTGACGGCATACAATAAAATCAACCCCAGAGGGCCCATGATCCATGGGAACAAGCGGCTTGATCGGGCGAAGATCAGTAAGAGAGCAATCCATCCGGCCAGCATGGGGAAAAAGGCCCTGACGCCGTGGATGAAATCCGTGGTGTTGACGGGGAAATTCGGATTCATCACGTGGCTAAGGTCGGTGTTATACCCTAGCCAGAGGAGCACCCACAGACCCATCCCCAACAGGGCATTCACACTGACCTTCCGTTTGGGCTTGACAGGTTGATTGACCGGAGACGGCTTGCCCGTCCTCCGCTTCAAGCGCAAAGATTCTGCTACATCAACGCCCATCTAAACCTCTTGGGAAGGCGCTTCCAGGGCTTCCACCTCCACCACCCCTCTCCTCTTGCATTTCCCATTTTCGCCTATCTTCTATGCTCACAAAGAATTTATTTGGCCGTCCCGGCGGCGGGGGAGCTGCTATCCCTTTGAATCCTGGCATCCCGCCTCCACCAATGCGGTCCAGTTGAAGACAAAAACATTTTCTCCCTGTACGATAAAGTCGCAGCGCATCCGGGCGACGCATGACAGGAAGTTCGTACTGGTTCCCCCCTGTGGAAACATCCAGTCGTGCAGCTCAACAATCATCAGGGGCATTTTATCTATCCAGCTCGTATTACTCCGGAACATGGCCTGCTCGGCGCCCTCGATGTCTATCTTGATGAGCAAAGGGTCACAGTCAGGAAACCGCTCCAGGATATCAGGAACACTTAGACCTGCAACGGCGTCGGGATCGCTCTCGTCACACTCAGCCGTCTGGAAACCGCAATAGCCACTCTGGAGATTAGTAACCTTAAGATGGGTGCGCGTGTCCCAAACGCCGGCGCGAATCGGCTTGACAGACCCGGAGGGCTCCGCGTTCCGGTTGAGCAGCTTGAAGTTCTCCTCCGATGGCTCGATGGCTGCCACGATGGCCTCGGGAAAAAGTGAAGCGAAGAATATTGATGTCAGACCATTATTCGCACCGCAGCCAATAACCAGAGGTTTTCGACCGCGGCCCAGGATCTCCTTGTACTTATTGATGACCGAGGCGCCCTGAGGGAAAAGGGTAAGATCGGCTTCGCGCTCGAGGAAAACCTGCCGATAGACCATGGTGTCATGCGTGCGCTTGCGAATCCACGCGCGCTTTCCCCCCGGGAGCAGAACACTGCCTGTCTTTCCCTTGCGACCGATGTGAAGATTCCAGAACATTTGTGCGCCTCGCGCACCGAATGCCATGAGGTACCGGTGGAACAGCAGAAGCTTGATCGCAAAACGTTCCCACATGCTAAACTCGCCTCAAGGCTCAGGATTTGTTTGTGGCACCTTTGATTTCGGTCACGCTGTCCTTAAGTTTGACTCCCAGCACGCTCTCATAAATCCCCAGCAACCGGTCCCCGAGCTTGTCCAAGACGTAGGCTTCTTCCGCGCGGCGGCGTGCTGCCTTCCCCATGCGCGCTACAAGCTCCCGATCGCCGTAGAGGCGATCCAACGCATCGGCAATTCCCTTGATCGTCTGATCGGGCGTTTGGGGAGAAACCTTAATTCCGCAGTCGTCCGTCACATGCAACCCCGGACCGGCAAGGTCCATGCAAATCACAGGTTTGCCGGCCGCCATGGCTTCCACGACCACCGCCCCGCCTCCGTCGCGGAGGCTCGGGAACAGAAACACGTCCGCGGCGCGCATCACCACCAGGAGTTCCGACCGAGGCATCCACTTTTGCAGATGGACACGATCTTCAACCCCGAGCTCCTGAATCAAGGCTTCGAGGTTGGTGCGCTCGGGGCCGTCTCCCACCAGGGAAAACCTCACATCCCGGTGGCGCTGGGCGAACAACGCAAATCCCCGGATTCCCATCGCCACCCCTTTAAGACCCAGCAGCTTGCCTGCGTAAAGGACTTCGAATGGCCGTGGGGAAGGGGTTTGCTGGTCTTGAACGGGCTCTTCGCTTCGGTTCACCTGTCCGTTTTCGCCGCTGATGATCTTCAAATCCTCGGCGGAAATCGCATTTACCGGAAACAATTGCACCTTATGCCGCAAGGACTTT
>PLWR01000552.1:15953-16092 GCA_003165615.1 Acidobacteriota bacterium
CGCTCCCAGAAGCGCGCGCCGGCTGAATACTCGCGCAGGAATCCCTCCGGGGTGCGGTGGGCTCCCCCGCCCGGTCCCCGCAAGTAGGGAATCGGCAGCAGCGCGCCGATATAACTCGCCATCCAATCGTTGGCAAAAG
>PLWR01000015.1 GCA_003165615.1 Acidobacteriota bacterium
GCCAGCGCCGGACCAGACCCATGATGGCGACGGTCTGGGCAGGGTAGGGTTTCCGAAGGAGCTTGCCAATGATTGGAGACGGAGCGTCATCGACGGAATGCAACGGTGGGTGGCATTCAATGATTCGGGCCCCTAATTCTTGGGCGTGGGCACGCAAATATGCTGGGATATCAGTTATTGGCTCCATGAACGTGAAAGTGCCTCCTGTGAAGTTTGGGTGCGATACGAAATGTGCGTAATTATTGGCAGGTCAGACCTGGGTGGTAACTGTTGCGGCTTCGAGCATGGCGAGTGGCAATTCCACTGTTTGCACATAATAGCTGGCATGTTTTGGGATGGCCGTGAACACAATGGAGTCTAGGCGAGCCACCATCTGTTCGCATTCCACCCTGGTGATCAGTTGGGGTGGTACTCGGAAAGTCTCAGGAACGTAGACGATTTCCTTATCTTCAATTAGAAGGTCATCCAGCATGCCCTCCAACACTACACATTTACCTTCGACTTCCTCTTCAGAGCCGGCAATATCTTTCCATGGGGAAAAGTACTCCACGAAATATGCCCAGTAGTAAACTTCGTCTATATCAGGGTCGAGGTTCTTCTGTTCTCTGAGCGTGGCGATCCGGTTCAGGGCCAGCCTGGCGAGTTCCGGAGTTAAATCCAAAAGGGCGAATTCACATCCCCCATTGCAATGCTCGTTGCTGCTTGAGACCCTCAAGACAATTCTCATGACGCTACCTCCTCTGCCTGGATGGCGGAATTCTCCTCGCTTGTCTCCTGGCGGGTCTCTTCCTCCTGGTCACTCTGGTTGATATGGAAGAAACTGTGGGCCAGACTCCAACGCACCGGCCCATTACAGTCAGGAACCTCAATCCGCTTTTGCCGCAGGGCGAGTCGAATCCATTTCAGGAACAACTTCTTCGTGCCGCTGACCAGCACCGGAGAGCATCCCAGACCGACAAGCGGTTTGAGCGCTCGACGGCGGTTGAGTTCGTCGTTGAACCACGCTGCCCATTCCGGCACAACTGGCAGCCCAAACCGTTGGGCGATGCGGTACAGCACGAATGTCGGGTTGTTGTCACACAGGATGGTGCGCCTGCCGCCTGGATCAGCCCCTGGACGTGTCTTGGCCAGTTCCGCCGAGATTGCCACCAAGTGGCGGATGGGTTTGCGGCCAGCGATAGTGATAGTCCCGCGGAAGCATTGGGCGTCTTCACCCAGAGTCGCGGTCACCGGCTCATTGCCAGGGCCCTCGATGGTGAAACCGCTCTGCTCAACCACGGCTGCCCAGATGGCGCCAACGTCGGAGTCGCCACCTAGGACAGATATGAGGTGGGCCTTCCCGTTCTGGCCGTCCTCAACTTCTCCAATAAACCGATCCAGCCGAAGGTGAATTCGCGTGGTCGTGTCCTTCATGCGCTTGGTGTATTCCAGAACCCCAAAGCGGTCATGGGCATTCTTCATGATTTCCTCATGTGAGTTGTGGGATTTGGCGGTGGTGGGAATCTGAGTGGGTGGCGGCGTTACTTCAATACAGCGACCTGCCCGGTGCTATAAACTACCGTCAGTTCGTTGGAGAAGCGTTCTTTTTCTCTGACCGTGACTATGCCCTGATCGTCTTCTTCCTCTACCCGGTCGGTTAACTTAACTGCTTGCCAGAAGGATATATGCCGCTCATTCCCCGACCCGAAGATGCCGTTCAACATACCCCCCACAGCCAGGAGGCCGATATGGCCGGATTTTAATGGAATCAGCGGTCGACCGCCTGCAGATCGGGGTTCAGCAAATAGAATGCGTCCTGCTTGTCGATAAGCTGTTGATTGCGCCAACAGGTCCTCAATCTCATCCAAGGGCAGACCCCGGTAAACCAGTTGAGCAGGTCCGCTCACGGGTACGTCGTACCGCGCATCGGGCTCGGAAGGCAGGACCGGGATTTGGGGAGGATTCCTTGCGAGGCCTGCGTAGTAAAGGCGCGCCCGAGTGATGTCGCTGTCCGTAAGGCGATCTCTCTCACGCCGGCTTCGTCGTGCTCCGATGACAACCACCTGCTTATAGCGCACACATTCGAGTGAATCCAGACGGTAAACGCGAACGTCACGGAAATGCGTGGAGAGAATCTGACTACACTCGGCCAGCCGGTCACCGGGGATAACGAATATCAACACGCCACCGGGTTTTAGCCAGCGATACGTGTGGCTCAAGAATGATTGCTCGGTACGACGACTGTCACCTGGCCCCAGTGTCCAATCAAAGAGTGGATTCAAATAAAGGAGGCCAAAACACTCGACTGCGCACTGCACTTCCAGCGTATTTCCCTGGACGATGTTGGGAATCCGCTGCCTGGCTTGCTCAGCGCGGAAGGCATCAAGCTCAATGCCATAGCGAACAACCTCAGCACCGCTGGTGATAACCTCGAACGCCACGCCATCGCCAACACAGGGGTCGATTGCGGATGAAGGAGCATCTGGGAACGAGAGGAATCTGCGAATCCGCTGGGCTTCGGAAATTGGCAGCGGGTAGAATCCGAGACGGCTTTTGCCCTGGAAGCGCAATGTGGACCGCCTTTCTTTGAAGAGCTTGGACTGAGATTTGAATCATAAGATGGCAGTAATGCATAAGATGGCAGTGGTCGGATTACCGTCTGC
>PLWR01000014.1 GCA_003165615.1 Acidobacteriota bacterium
AGGCCTTGCTCACAGGGGCGGCTAGCAGCCCGTGGTAGAAACGGGTTTTTCCGCGGCGGTGAGCAAAGGGTTGTTGGAAGGCGCAGGGGGCAAGCCAGGCGCTTGGATAGGTTCGAGAGAGTCGGCATACTCTTTCCAAGTCAGGGGTGAAGCCCCGAGTTCACGTAGCAGCCGCAAAAGGGTTAAAAAGAGAGCCGCATCATGGCCCTGGAGGCCTCGAGGCGTCCCATGACCCAAAAGCTTGCGCATGACCAGTCCCAAGTTGAACGCTGCCACGTGCACCAGCAGACGCTTGAGAATATTCGGGTGATGCCGCAGATGCACGCGTCGCATCCCGCCCGTTTCATANNGCCCCGAATCCGTCGCCGGTTGGCGTACACCGCCGCCTGTTCGGCCTTCTTCCCCTCCCAGCGCCGTCGCCCGCGGTCGGGCTCCGAGCAGTAGCTGCGCACCTGCCAGTCCGCCAACTCCGCCAGCACTTCGTTGCTGTGGTATCCCTTGTCCAGCACCACTTCTTTGGGCCCTTCCGGATTCACCGCCTCGCCCTTCTCCCCGCCCGCTACTGTCGCGATCTGTTCTCCCGCTTCACACACGGTCTCGGGCCCCGTCGCCGTGTCGCCCGCATCCCCCGGCTGCAGCGTCACCCCCACCACCGCGCCGCTGCTGAAATCCACCGCGTGCTCCACCTTGTGCGCCAAGTGCGTCCGCCCATCCTTCATCTTGGCGATGCGCGCGTCCGCATCGTGCGGGTACTCCCACTCCTCATTCGATCCCTTGTGCGCTCGCTTCCGATCCAGCCGCGCCAACTGCTCGCGCGTCGGCGTCTTGATCCCCGACTCCTGCGCCAGCCGCTGCAGAAACTCCTGGTAACCTTCTCCCGTGTCCCGCCGCACGATTGTCCGCAGAGCGGCGTTCGCTTCCAGCGTGGTCGCGTCCACCCCCAGCGTCTGCCCCTTCAGCAGCCCCTTCTCCGCCAGCACTCCCAGCACCCAGGTGAATACTTCCCGATGCGTTTCCACGTCGATGAGCCGCCGCGTGCGCGAGATCGTGGAATGATCCGGCGGCGTCTCCTCCAGTCCCACCCGCAGAAAGCGCCGCAGCGCCAGCGAGTCATTGGCCCGCCAGGCGATTCCGCGCTCGGAATCGATCCCCTCGAAATAGCCAATCAGCAGCAGCCGGAAATACACCCCCGGAGCCAGGCTCGGCCGCCCCCGTTTCTCCGCGTAGAACCGCCGGCACCTCCCCTCCACAAACTCGTCGAAGCGGCTCTCCTCCAGCAGTTGGTTCAAGCGTTGATAGAACGGGTGACTCGCGCCCTTCGCCAGTGCAGTCTGCGGAATCCACATTTCTTCTTGCTGCTCTTGATCCTTCCGTGTTCCCATCGCCATGTCAGCATTATAGAATAAGCCCACTATATTGCAATATCTAATAAACGATTACCGTACTTGTGCTGGCGGAGAGACCCCTACCGCAGGATCTGCGTGGGGCTGACTTTTACCACGGGCTGCTAGGGGTTAGTGGCAAGTAGAACAGTTCGGGGTCCGAAGTCCGAGGTCGGAAGAAAAGTAGGCACTGGTTAGTGGCAAGACACAGGCAAAGGTCTCTGATCAGCGACGCTCGCAAGCACGAGCCCGTCCACCCTCTTAGTAAGCTCCTGAAGAAATACAAGCATGAGTTGGGAGATTAGATATCGGGCGTCAGTATTGAATTTGTTGGGCACCGCAAAGATGCCTATCGTTGGTTCTGAACTTCCCATTGCGCTAGCATAGCGTGGTCCTACGCAACGCCAGCGGCTGGCCACAGCCAGGGGAGTTATGATCTTTGTTTGGTGGGCAACTTGCGGTCAATTGCGACGGGCAGAACAAACAGTCCGGGGTCCGAGGCAGGCTGGCGCAGGGCGAGCGCAGCCCTGCGTTTCGAAAAATGATCAAGGCAGCGGGGGCTCGAAATGACGTCCGATGAGGACATAGAAAGCCTCCGCGCACGCGGCGAGGATCGCGAGTCGCATGGCGGGGCTCGCCATGCGCCAGCCGGCCGGGATCTTCCCTCATCAACTGGCCTAAGCATTTTTGACCAAACACGTGAACCATTCTGAACAGACATGCAAATGACCTTAGGGTATAAGCATGGTGTCGGAAGCGAAAAGCCAGGTTCCAGTTGAAGGGAAGGAAAGAAAATGAGTCTCTTGAAGCGACGTTTAATCCATTTATGGAGTCACCAGACCACCGCACCAAACTCTCCCCATCCGTGGCCAACCCTGTACCCTGATCGGATATTCCTCACCGTTGGTGAGCCATTGAAAATCCGTGAGACGATGCTGTTGCCGGGCCGGTACGCATTCCGCCCTATCGATCCTGGAGCCGAGCGCACTCCTATACAAATCTTCAGTGAGGATCAGACTACGCTGGTGGCCACTCTTGGCAGCGTCCGAGAGCAAATAGCCGCTTAATGGAAAGCCGGAGTGGCAGGCTGGCGCAGGGCGAGCGCAGCCCGGCGATTAACGCCTCTGACCCTTTCCAATTTCACTTCCATTTGTCCCAAGCCGCAAAGTTTCACTCTGCGCCAGCTCCTGGTCGCAGCTGAATATGGGCGAATGGCGCGAAGGCAACACCCGCAGCAGGCATTCATGGCGGGCTTAGTGGGAAAGTCGCTGGCAGTCGCCTTGGTATTCCGCATTTCCCGGGTCAAGTTTCAGTGCGGCCTGGCATTCCGTCAGCGCGGCCTGCCGGTCGCCTTTGTGCTCCAGCGTCAGCGCCAGGTCTGAATGCGCTGGTGCATCGTTAGGATCAAGCCGCAGGGCCACTTGGAACTCCGCTTCTGCCCCAGCCCAATCGCTTTTCCCTAGCAGCGCATTGCCCATGACAAAGTGTATCGATTCATTATTGGGATCCGAGCGCAGGACGGCCTGGTACTCGGCAATGGCGCCCTCATAATCTTTCTTGTGCCGAAGCGCATCGCCCAGAACGGTGTGTCCATATTCGTTATTGGGGTCCAAAAGCAATCCGGCGCGGACCTCACGGATCGCTCCATCGTAATCGCCCTTGGCAAACAAAGCGCCGCCCAGATTGAAGTGTGCATCGGCAAATTCCGGCTTCAAACGCTCCGCCTCGGAATCTTCCTGAATGGCCCCGGCCAGATCCCCGGCCTTTTGCAGCGCAAAGCCCAGGGTGGCATGCGCCTCCGGCAGCGACGGGTCAAGGCGTAGGGCTTCGCGTGCCTCCGCTTGGGTCCCGGCCCAGTCGGACTTGAGCGCAAGGGCGTAGGCCAGGCTAAGATGCGCTTCAGTGTCTCCGGGCGCCAGGCGTGTGGCTTCACGATACTCGGCCACCGCATTGTCCAAATCCTTCCGTGCTTCCAGCGCCTCGCCAAGCCCCACATGATGGGAGCTCTGGTTGGGGTTTAGCCGCAGTGCCGCGCGGTACTCCGCGATGGCGCCCTCCGTGTCCCCCTTACTCAGCAGCGCGTTGGCAAGGTTCGCATGATATGAATCGTTGCCGGGGTCCAGGCGGGCCGCATCCTGGAATTCGGTGGCGGCTCCGTCAAAGTCCTTTCCGTTAGCAAGGGCGATTCCCAGGAGATCGTGGGCGAGGGGACTTTTCGGATCCAGACGGGTCATTTCGCGAAACTCGGAGGTGGCTTGTTGGGTGTCCCCTTTTTGGGCAAGTGCTTCACCCAGAAGCTGGTGCCAGAATGGCTCTTCGGGCTTACGGCTGACCCCTACCCGACACACCTCAATCTCTTCATCGGCCTTCCCCTGCGCTTGCAGGGCGCTCGCCACCGCGAACCGCATCCAGACATTATCTGGATCGCTTTGCAACCGCGCTGAGTAGTCAACCTCCGCCAGTTGCGCGTGCTGCTTCAAGGCGGCCGGGTCCGCCGGATACACTTTGGCTTCACGCAGAGCCTGAAGAACCTCCGGCTGAGCGCCCAGCATCTTCATGGTTTCAAGCATGGAATCCACGGGCTGGAAAGCTATTCCCCGCTCCCGGATCAGCATGGCGATGCGGGGTGGCGGCACCACACTGATGAGAATGTCGGACATTTGATATACGTCCAGCGGTGATTTCACTTCGGGCGGCGGCGCGGCGCGGACGGGGGGCGCCGCAGGGTCACCCGTGCCCGGCGCAGGGCCCGCTGGCTTCGCCTCGCGCAGAGCTTTGATGAAAGCTTCATTGGCCCCGGCGCTACGCAGTGCCTCCAGGAAGTCCTCCGCGGGATCAAAGTCGATGCCGCGTTCACGTATGGCATGCGCGCCTGTTTCATCGCCCAGCTGGTTTCGCACCAGGCCCCTGACTTGTTCCTGGGTCAATGGCTTTTGCTGTGCCCACGCAGGCTGGGCAACCGATATGACTCCGGCAAGAGTGCAGAGTAGTATCAAGACCGCAGTTTTCATGGAGAGAAAATAGCACACAATTGGGCGGCGGACTAAGATCCCCGTGGCTGGCAGGCTGGCGCAGGGCGAGCGCNNGTTCCACTTTCAATTCCATTGGTCCCAAGACGCAGAGTTTAACTCTTCGCCAGCCCCCCCCCAAATTTTAGGCTCAAGTTTCCCCGCCAAACTGCCGATAATTCTGATGGGAGAAGTGTGTCCCCGCGAAAAACTGCCGGCCCCCCCCCTTATACAGAGGCTTATCGGCAGAATTGGGCAAGAGGATGAAGGAAAGTTGCCGCCCTTGCCGCCCTTGCCGC
>PLWR01000161.1:0-14879 GCA_003165615.1 Acidobacteriota bacterium
GATTTGCGCCAGCGCTTCCACCACCAGCTTGGTTTGCGCGTCGGAGATTTCGCCAAGGAATTTAAGGGTAAGATGAATGCCTTCCGGATGCGTCCAACGCGCGTCGCGGACCGCGCTGCGAAAAGTCTGCTGCGCTTCTGCCAGCGCGGCGTGCAAGGGGTCAGGCAAATCGATGGCAATGAAAGCGCGCATGGCCGTTAAATCTCAAATCTCAAATTTCAAATTTCAGAATCCAAATCCCCAAACCCCAATAACGTGTCCAGCATCTCAGATCTCAGATTCCAAATTCCAGATTCGAGATTCCCGAATCCCTAATCCCTAGTCCCGAATTCTTCTCCGCACCATTTCCAGCGCCATTTGTGTGGCCCAAAGACGCACGCGGTCGCGCGAGCCGGGAAAATGGAACTCCCGCACTTGTGTTCCGCGCTCATCGGCGAGGGCGACGAAAACGAGTCCCACCGGTTTTTCGCTGCTGCCGCCCGTGGGCCCGGCAATTCCCGTGATCCCCAGTCCAATGGACGAGCCCGCGCGGGCGCGCACACCTTCCGCCAGCGCCTGGGCGACGGGTTTGGAAACGGCGCCGTGGGCCTGAATCAAATCCGCCGGAACTCCCGCCCATCGGGTTTTCATTTCGTTGGTGTAGCAGACGGCGCCGCCCAGGAAGTAGCTGGAGCTTCCGGAAATGCGGGTCAGGCGTTCGGCCAGCAAACCGCCCGTACAACTTTCCGCCACCGCCAGGGTTTTCTGCCGCATCACCAGATACATTCCCACCACTTCTTCCAGGCTTTCGCCTTTGGTGGAGTAGACGTGGTCGCTAAGCGCCAATTCGATTTTGTCGCCGAGCTCGGCCAGCAGCGTTTCCGCTTGCTGATCCGTCGCGGCCCGGGCGCGCAAGTGGACTTCAATGGAGCCGAGTGTGGCCAGGATCGTGGTAGTGGGATTCTTGTAGGGACGATAGAGCGGGGCAATGAGCTGGTCGACTTCCGATTCCGGCAGTCCCACAACTTTATAGACACGCGATTTGATTCGCGCGCCGGAAGCCACCCGTTCCAGGCGCGGAACGCAGGTGGCATCAAACAGGGGTTCAAGTTCGCGCGGCGGGCCCGGTAACAAAACCACAATGTTGTCTTTGCGTTCGATCCAAATTCCCGGCGCCGTGCCGTTGCGGTTTTCCAGCCACTCGCCGCCCTCGGGCACCCGGGCCTGCCGCAGATTGTTTTCCGGCATGGCACGGCCCAGGCGCGCATAACGCGCTTCGATACTGCGGCGAACCTCCGCGACTTCGTGCAACGGGCGCTCCAGAATTTGCGCCACCACGTCGCGCGTCAAATCGTCATCGGTCGGCCCCAGGCCGCCAGTAAGCACAATCAGGGGTGAGCGTTCGAGCGCCGCGCGAAATACCTTCCCCAGGTCCTCGATGGAATCCCCCACAATGGTTTTGAAGCGCACCAGGATTCCCAAGTTGTTGAGTCTTTCCGTGAGGTAAAGGGAGTTGGTATCGATGTTTTGGGGGGTCAGGAGTTCTGACCCGACGGCGATGATTTCGGCATCCATATTGAGCTATTTCACCAGTGGCAATCCCTCGACGCCCAGGGGGAGTTCGACCAGCGCACTATTGGTGGCAAGAATCAGCGCGCCGTGGCGGCCAAAAGCCAGGCCCACCAGGTCGTACCCGGAGACGGCCAATTCCGCTTTGGCGTCTGGCGTCAAGCGCACCACGCCGCGCTTGCCAGCCAGCGAAGCCGTTACGTAAAGATTCCCCTCCATGTCGAAGGCTAATCCCTGCGGCCGTCCCAGGCCTTGATAGAAGGACGAGACTTCACCCGCCGGAGAGATGCGCATCACATGGTCGAAACTGGAAGTAGTGGGCCCGGTTACATAAAGATCGCCCGCCGGGCCAAAGGCCAAATGAAAAGCTGCCACGCTGGCCTCCACCGTGGCAAATACAAAAATCTGGCGGTCCGGGCTGATCTTAAAGATGGTACCGGTGCGGTCACCTACATAGAGGTTTTCATCGCGGTCGAAAGCGATTCCCGTCGCCACGCCCATCCCCTGCGCGTAGGTGGAGCGCTGACCGGTGGGCGTTACCCGATAAATCGACCCTTCCATGCGGCTCGACACATAGAAGTTGCCGCCTCGATCGAAGGCGATTCCCGTGGCGTTCATGACATCATTCACGAAAGGTTGCATGACCCGGTTCAAATCGATCTTGAACACCGAAGTCGTAACCTTTTGCCCGCGCGTGCCGCTGAAGGTGGCGTAAATGTTGCCCTGCGCATCCAGGGCGGGGCTGGCTACGGGATGCAGATTTTCAGCGATGGTTGACCCGACCACAACGGGGGCGGGCGCGCTCAATCCGCTCCCGGTTTCCACCGTCAGGTTCCGGCTGACGACATCTTCGGGGACGCGAACAATCAAGCGGTTCGATGAACTCAATAGCAAGCTACCCGGCTGGTCGCCAAACCGCACTTGCGGACGGCGGCCGTTCTCCGTCAGACCGCTGCCCCGGATGACGACCTCTCCTCCCGGAATCGCGGCGAGGGGACTGACGCTGGTGATTTGCGGCCGGTTCTTTCCTCTTGCCGCCGTTTTCTCCACCGGGAGCCCCGGCTTCCCAGCTTCTTTGCCCTCGGTCTTTTCCGCGGAGGGCTCGGGCTTTTCAGCTTTTTTCCACAAGCTCATCGATTGACCATTCCTATCACGGCCAGCACAGCCAAGCCGTACACACCCGCAATGACATCATCCACCATGATACCCCAGCCGCGCGGAATTCGCTCGGCTTGTCGAGCCGGAAAAGGTTTTACGATATCAAAGGCGCGGAACAGCAGAAAACCGCCCAGCAGCCATTTCCACGTGGCGTGGGGAATCAGCAGAAACGTCAGCATCTGACCGACCACTTCATCCATCACCACCTGGCCGGGGTCGGTGCGGCCAAAGAATTTTTCCGCTTCCCCCGCCGCCCAAACGCCTGCCGCAAATAGCGCCAGCGAAGCCGCGGCCAGAACGGCAATCGAAGCGGCGCCGTGCAGAGGCAATTGCCCCAAGCCCACCACCAAGGCCACGCCCACCAGCGACCCCACGGTTCCGGGGGCAATGGGGAAGTAACCCATGCCGCCCACCGTGGCAATCCAAATGGCCGCTCCCGCCCGCCGTTCAGTCACGCTCCCCCTTGGTGTCCGCGGTGCTTTCCTCCGGCGCATTTTCCTCGTCGGGATCAAGGGGCGCCGGGATGCGGTAGCGTCCCTCCAACCAATTATCGAGGTCAATCAGCTTGCATCGCTCGCTGCAAAAGGGACGAAACGGATTGCCTTCCCACTCGACACTGTGCTTACAAATGGGGCAGCGCATGATCGTCCTTCACACTGGCGGAACCGCGGCGGCCGGTTGAATTTGCACCAGCGCCCCTGCCGCCGGCAGGACCTTGGGCGGTGACTGCCTTTCGGCAAAGACCTCCGCCTCCAGGCGCGCCACCAGGTCATAATCGCCCACTTCCGTGATCGTGGCCCAGCGAAAATCCCCGCGCTGGGGCTCAGGACCCTCGAAATCATTGATCAGAATGCAGCCGTCAATCCCGGGCGCCTGCCGCTCGCTGCGGCCCTGGTAGAGCAGGTCGGTTTCTTCCGAAGGGCCTTCCACCAGGACGGGCAGCGATTTTCCCACCATCCGGCGCAGGTTGCGCCGCGAGATCTTTCGCTGCAGGGCCATGAGCTGCTTC
This sequence comes from Acidobacteriota bacterium, assembly GCA_003165615.1. The sequence goes on from PLWR01000161.1 coordinate 3,716, forward strand.
TGCCGGCGGCGGGCGATGGACGCCGTCACTTGATCCGGCAATTCAAAACTCTGGCTGGACTCCTCGTTGGAATACAGGAAGACGCCCAGGTGGTCAAACTCCACCGCCGCGACGAAATCCAGCAAGGCTTTGAAGTCCTCGTCGGTTTCGCCGGGAAAACCCACGATGAACGACGTGCGCAGCGCTACACCGGGAACGGCGGCGCGGATTTTTTCCAGCATCCGCAGGAACTGCCGGCCGTTTGAACCGCGCTTCATCAGCTTCAGGACGCTGCCGCTCGAGTGCTGCAAGGGAATGTCAAAATACTTTGCCACCTTGGGTGTTTCCGCCACGGCCGCGATCAACGCGTCAGTAACCCGGTTGGGGTAGCAGTAGAGAAAGCGCACCCAGACAAGCTCCGGAATCTGGCCGAGCTCGCGCAGCAACGACGGCAACCCGTCGCGGAGGCCCAGATCTTCGCCGTAGCTGGTGGTGTCCTGCCCGACAATGGTGAGCTCTCGCACTCCCTGCCGGGCAAGGTTTTCCGCTTCGCGGATCACCGAGGCAAAACGCCTGGAACGAAATGCGCCACGCATTTGAGGAATGACGCAGAACGCGCAGGGATGGTCGCAACCCTCGGCGATTTTCAGGTAGGCGGAATAACCCGGAGTGGAAAGCACGCGCGGGGTGAATTCATGGTAAAGATACGGTTCCGCTGGCGTGCCCGTGGAGCTCGGCTGCGGGTTTTCTGTGCAAGCCGCCAGGACGCGTTCCAGCTCATTGGTGCCGATCACGTAATCCACTTCCGGAATCTGTTGCTGAATCTCCTTCCGGTAGCGCTCCACCAGGCATCCGGCCACGACCAGTTTCTTGGCAGCGCCGAATTTCTTGTACTCAGCCATTTCCAGAATGGTGTTGATGGATTCCTGCTTGGCGGGCTCGATGAAAGCGCAGGTATTGACGATGATGATATCAGCCTCGTCCGGGCGCGGCGTCAGCTCGAACCCCTGAAGCACCAGGGTTCCCAGCATCACTTCGCTGTCCACAAGGTTCTTGGGGCAGCCCAGACTCACCATTCCAACTTTGGGCATAAATTCTACGCTTCGCGCCTTTTCCTATATTGCTTGATCACTGGAAATCTTAACACAAGTCGCAGAGGCGTGGAGCTCGGGAGTCGGGAATTTGAGATTCAATGGCTGGGACTCGGGGCCATGCAGTCAGGTTTCGGACCGGAATTAAGATTTCGAAATCCTGAGGACAAATTCAACTCCCGAATCTCGAATCTTAAGTTTCAGATTCCCAATCCCCGAGTCCTCGAAACCCGAATCCCGAGCCTGTTCATTCTCCGCCCTGCCGTTCCCAAGTGAGAACCAGTTTTTCGGAAGAGGCGGCGATGAATCGGCTATCCGGAGAGAACGCCACTTCCAGCAACGGTTCCTGACTTTCCTGGAGGGTTTGCAGCAACGTCCCATCTTCCGCCGACCACACGCGCACGGTGTTGTCCTCACCGGCGGAGGCGATCCACTTGCCATTGGGTGAGAACTCGGCCCGATGCACGGGCCCGCGGTGACCCGTGAGCGTTTGCAGGAGCTTCCAATCGCCCACTGAGAAGATGCGCACTTTGCCATCTTCACATGCGGTCGCCACTTTCTTAGCATCGCGGGAAAAGGCCACGCTCAGCACGGTGCCCTCATGCCCGCGCAACTCATCCACAAACTTGTAGGTTTTCAAATCCACCACGCTGGGGTCCGCCCCCGCAGTGGTCTGAATCTGCGCCAGGAGCAGCCAATGGCCGTCCGGAGAGAACTCGTAGAGATTGGGAACCTGCATCAAGTCGGGAATGATGATCGTTCCGCCTCGGCTTGTCCGCGGATTCCACATCTCGAAGTTGCTCTCTTTGTAGAGCGCCACGTAGCCGATCATGGGGAAGTAGCGGGCCGGACCATATCCCCCTTTGGCGCCGAGGGCGTTTATCTTTCCTTCCATCCGATCTCCATCGATATCCCACTGAAATGCCAACAGAGGAGTGGTGGCGGACCCTTTGCCTTTGATATGGAGAGCCCCGTTGGCGAGCAGGAGGAGTTGATGGGGAGAGAGGAAATTGGCGGAGTGAATCTCCAACCCCTGGAGATCAGGGACGTGCGGTTTCAAGACCTTTTGGACGGCGTCGGTGCGAAGATTCATGATCAACACTTTGTCGTCAGCGGCCACGGCGAGCAATGAACTGTCGGGTGAGAAGGCGCCGTCCGACGAATACTTCAAAGCCAGGTGGCCTTCCATGTGGCCATGACCTACCCAGACGGCGGCCGTAGGGGGTGGCTCTACGGTCTCCACTTGTGCGCGCATAAGGGCGACAGGCATAAACGCGGCGGCCACCAGGAGAAGGTTGATGCGGACGATTTTCGCGCTTAGTTCGAAGTTAAACAAGCTCCCCCTTGGAAAGACGATTTACCAACTCGCGGTCCGCTTCCAGAAAGTTGTAACGCGGAAGGTTGGCGCGCGGCGCCCACGCAATGGTCTCAAACACCTGGTTGCGAGCCTCGCCGCTGATGTTCACGATGGCGAAGAAAACCACTTCGACGTAACGGTCGGGATATTGGTGGCGGAGACGGAAAACCTCTTCCCCAACTTCCGCCTTAATGGCCAACTCTTCTTCCAGCTCCCGGCGCAGGGCGGCGGGCAATTCTTCTCCGCATTCCACCTTACCGCCGGGGAATTCCCACTGAAGGCCGTAGGCGTCGGAACGAGGCCGCTGGCAAATCAGAATGCTGTCGCCCCTGCGTATGATGCCGGCGACCACCAAAATGGGTTTCTGTTCTTTCATCAGGGAATTAGATTGTAGCAGAGGAAGGTGTGTCGAGAATGGGTCCTTTGCGTCTACTCAAGGATCAGGCGTCAGCTGCACCCTGCCGTCGCTAGCCCGCATGTTTCTGGGCGCGGTGGAGATTATTGTTAAAATGAGTTATATAAGAACGGGAACCTCGATTGCGCCAACGGCTTCAACTGGGATACACTAACCCCGTCCCGGATGGTCGACCACGCGAGCGCGGCTCATTTCTGATTTCAATGGAAGCCGGAATTATTCTCGCCCATGAGGGGCATAACCACAAGTGGAACTTGAAAACAAGCCCGTGAGTATCCTTTCCAGGCTCAGCGAGCAACTGACGCTGCTGGAGAAGCGTGACTTTGAGCAATGGGTTATCGTGGTGGGCACGGGTATTCTGGTAGGAACGGGCCTGGTGGCGATCCTTTTCCCTGGCGCCATCCTGCAAAATCGGACCTTGCATTTTGAGCTCTCAGTTTCGCGGGAGCTTTTCCTGGGACTGGTGGCGCTGCTCGTTCTCTTTAACACCTACATGATTACGAGCCGCATGAAGTTGCGGCGTGCTCGCGGAGAAGTCATCTCCACGGCGATTCACAGTGAACTTCTGCGCCTGCAATCATTCAGCGATCCCCTCACCGAGGTTTACAACCGGCATTCGCTCGACGATATGTTCAAGAAATACTCCAGCCGGGCGGAGCGCCTGAAGAAGCCACTCAGCTTCCTGATGATCGACGTCGATCTCTTTCGCGAAGTCAACTCCCGTTTTGGCCACACGACCGGCGATTTTGTGCTGCTGGAGGTGGCGACCATTCTCAAGTCCGCGGTGCGCGGTTCCGACGCCGTGATTCGCTATGGCGGCGACGAATTTCTGGTCATCCTTGCCGACGCTCCCTTGCAAAATGTCGAGGTGGTCAAGGGACGTATCGAAAGGTATGTGCAGGATTGGAACCAAAGCGGGCACTTAAAGGATTTCGAACTGGTCCTCAGTGTGGGTGCATCTGTATGGGCCCCGGGAAAGACTGCTGACGAAATCATGAACGAAGCCGACAAGGAGATGTTCGCCGCCAAAGCCCGCGGCAAGCAAGGCCGTTCCCCATCTGCATGATGCCGCTTCAGCCGGTTTTGAACCCACCGTCATCTGTCCTCCACTCGCGCGTCAACATAAGGAGCGGAATCACCCCGAGCATTTGCGTCTTTCGAGGCGAGCCGAAATCTCAGGATATCTGTGAGAGGTGACCCGAGACAAGGAAGAGGCAAACTCTGAAAGCGGAAGGCGGGCAGCGTGAGATGCTTCTAGGAGATCGGGTTATAATGCAATTCCTCACCTTGCCTGCCCATGCCCCTCACTGGCGGGGAATTGCATTTGAGCATTAGCTGAATTTGGCTGCCCACACATCAACGGATTTCATAGTTTGAGGACACTTGATTAGGCACCAGGGTAGGGGTCCACAAGTCGCGATAATAGGGGGATCGGCGGCCGGTCTGTTTACCGCCTATTTGCTGGCGCGGGCGGGTGGCGAAAATCGCGTTGCGTCGGCCGGACCTGGTGATCGAGGGCAAGGTGCTGATGCAAGAGTTGGCGGCGGCATCGGCGGCGGTCGGCGCGCGTGTCGAGTTCGGGCAGAAATTCCTTTCTCTCGATCAACACGGACAGGGCCTGACGTTGAACCTGGAGCGCAGCAAGGGCGGGCGGGTCGAGGAAGCGAAGTTTCCGACGGTGATTGGGGCGGACGGGGCGGTGAGCCGGGTGGCGCAGGCGGCGGGGTGGCCCCCGGCGCGCACGGCGCCGCTGGTGCAGGCCATTGTGGACTTGCCCAGCGGCATGGCCTCGGACACGGTGCGGGTGTGGTTCATTCCCGAGGACACGCCGTATTTCTACTGGCTGATTCCGCACTCGCCGACGGCGGGGGTGGTGGGACTGATTGGGGAAGAGGCGGCGGAGACCAAGTCGGTTCTGCAACGATTTCTGGAGAAGCACCACCTGCAGGCGCGGGGATTTCAGGGGGCGAGGATCCCCATTTATACGGGCTGGACGCCGGTGCGCCGCCAGTTGAGCGGGGGCGAGGTGTACCTGGTGGGAGACGCCGCCGGGCACGTGAAGGTGACCACGGTGGGGGGAATCGTGACGGGATTTCGCGGCGCCCTGGGCGTAGCCGACGCCATCCTGAATGGAGGCAATAGCGGTAAGCTACAGGCCCTGCGGCGGGAACTGAACACCCACCTGCTGATCCGCAAGCTGATTCACGGCTTCACCCAGACGCACTACTCGCACTTGGTGGACCTGCTGAACGCCCGGGCGCGCCAGGACCTGGAAGCCCACACCCGCGACGAACCCGCCAGCCTGCTCTTGCGCATCTGCCTGCACCAACCCCGCCTGCTGCTTCTGGGCCTCCGATCCCTCCTCACTGGCGGAACCTTCCACCGCCAGAATGCCCGCTAACAACTTAAGCCGTCGCCGCGCATTCATCCCCGCCTGGGTCTAGAGCGGTTTTGATTTAAGTGCNNGCACGGCCGGGACGGCCGTGGCACGTCGCAGGTTCCGGCTTCACCCCGCTGTATACACTTAAATTGAAGACGCTCTAACGGCGAAGCCCAGGTGCGCATCGATCAATCCCAGGACTTCGTGCTCAACATCTTGCATGTCCTGGGTGGTGCGCCACCAGTGTTCAAGATCGCAGGGCTCAAAAGAATCAAAGCGCACAATGGCCTGGGGGTAGACGCCCACAACCATGCGCCAGATGGCCTTCGCCCTCCGGGTGTGGACAGGCGAGGTTACAAGAATGACCTTGTCTCCACCCTGTCGCCGCAATTCGCCGGCGATAAGGGTGATTTCGCTCACGGTGTTGGAGGAGGGAGGCGACACGATGCGAATGGCCGCTCCTGGGACGCCCAGCCGTTGCAACACTTGCACGTCATATTCCTGCTCGGAGGGATGGGAGATGCCGAGCTTGGCGAAGGTCTCTTGGGCTTCGTTGGTTTTGTCCTGGAGCAGCCACACTTCCGGAGCCCAACCCTGTCGATAGATTTCTGCGGCTTCCATAGCTCGAAACGGCGTTTTGCCGCTGAGAACCACGATCACTCGCGCGTGCTGGAGGGAGTCAGGGGCAACCAGCCATCGCCCCACATGGCGAAAGGCCCAGAATGCAGCGCCCGCCATGAGCGCCAGCATGACAAGAAGAATCAGTACGCGTCGTCCCTTGCGCTTAACCGCCATGCTCGCTCCCTCGGAAAATTGACTGGTTCACGTGGCTCATATCTTCCCTGTTTTCTCGTACCGCGACCAGATTCTACTTCAATAAAATCCCCGGAGATAGGGCGTAACCTTCATTTCAATATTGCGCAGCCCGCCGCAAAAGCGCTATGTTGGCAAGTGTTCCAAGAAAATTCACGGGCTGAAAGATGGGAGAATAAGCTATGCGGGTGTTGGTGACGGGCGGCGCGGGTTACATCGGGAGTCACACCGCCAAGGCGTTGGCGCAAGCGGGCCACGAACCGGTGGTTCTGGATAATCTCAGCGCGGGACATCGCTGGGCGGTAAAGTGGGGTCGTCTCCTCGAATGGGACCTGGCGGATTCGCAACTTCTTCCCGCGTTCCTGGAGAATGAGCAGGTGGAAGCCGTGCTGCATTTTGCCGCGAGTTTGCTGGTGGGCGAATCCGTCGCGCATCCCAAAAAGTACTATTGGAACAATGTCGTCAACACGCTGCGCCTGCTGGATGCCATGCTGGAGGCGGGGGTGAAGCGCATCGTCTTCTCTTCCTCCGCCGCCACCTACGGCAATCCGCAGAAGGTGCCGATTCCGGAGGATCACCCCAAAGAACCCGTGAATCCCTATGGCGAAACCAAGCTGGCCATGGAACGCGCCCTGCAATGGTACGGCAACGCTTATGATTTGAAATGGGTCGCCTTGCGATATTTCAACGCGGCGGGAGCGGACCCCGGCGGCGAGTTGGGCGAAAGCCACGACCCGGAAGCGCACCTGATTCCCCTGACCATCAAGGCGGCGCTCGGACAGCGGCCGCACGTCGAGATCTATGGCACGGATTATCCCACCCCCGACGGCACCGCCATACGCGACTACATTCATGTCACCGATTTGGCCGACGCCCACGTGCGGGCGCTGGATTACCTCACCCAAGGCGGCGAGAGCCGGGCGCTAAACCTGGGTACCGGCCACGGGTACTCCGTGCGCGAGGTCATCAATGCCGTGGGGAAAATATCTCCCCACCCTGTGCCCTTCCGCGAAGGGCCGCGGCGGGCGGGCGATCCGCCGGTGCTGGTTGCCGACGCGCGCCACGCGGGCAGCGTGCTGGGTTGGAACCCCCAACATTCCGCCCTGGAAACCATCATAGCCAATGCCTGGAATTGGCATTCAAAAGACAAGTAGGGGGATGGTTCGTCCTTTCCTCAATACCCGGCATCGTGGAACCCAATCGGGAACCGAACGGGAGAAACGGTGTCAGAGAATCGGTGAGAGAGAAACGGTGTCAGAGAGAGAAACGGTGTCAGGAACGTGTGAAGAAATTAACCAGAATGCGTAACCGGAGTAACCGTGGTCTCGTAGATTGCAAGCATGAGCACAAACACTCCAAACACACCAAGCACTCCGGCTGCTCGTCCACGATTGGCGGCGGTGAATCGGCGCCAGCTGGTGATGCGGACGATTGATCTGGAATTACTGATTGAGGAAGATCACCCCGCGCGCGCGATTTGGGAGTTAGTGGGGCGGCTGGATCTGAGTCGATATTATGCCGAGATCGCGGCGGTGGAGGGGCGGGCGGGGAGAGAGCATACCGATCCCGCAGGTTTTGATCAGTCTCTGGCTGTATGCCTACAGCCGCGGCATTAGTTCGGCGCGCGAGGTGGCGCGGCGGTGCGAATACGAACCGGCGTTTCAGTGGCTGTGCGGGTTGGAGCCGGTCAGCCACCGCACGCTGTCGGGATTTCCGTTCCAGATCAAAAGGCGGCGTTGGACAATCTGTTCGTGCAGGTGCTGGGGATGCTGAGCGCCGAAGGTCTGATCACCCTGGAGCGGGTGACGCTGGACGGCACGAAGATCAAGGCCAATGCCGGCGGCAATACGTTCCGGCGCAAGGAGACGATGGAAGCGCACCTGCAATTGGCGCGCGAGCAAGTGCGGTTGATGGAGGAACAAGCGGCGGCAGAAGAGCAGATGGCCCAGGCGGCAGGTGGCGGCGCGGCGGCGGGCCGCACGCGCAACGCCAGAGCCGTTTGGAAGCGGCCGTGACGCGAGGTGGAGCGCTTGCAGCAAGAGAAGAAAGGACGATCGCGACAGTTTTGTGGCGCGCGCCTCCAGCACCGACCCGGAAGCTCACGTGATGAGAAACGGCGAGGGCGGCACGGTTCCCAGTTACAACCTACAACTGGTGACGGACACTGCGCATGGGCTGATCGTGAATGTGGAGGCGACCACCGACGCCGTCGATCACCACCAACTGGCGCCGGCGCTTGGACCGCTGCGCGCAAACGCTGGGATGCCACCCCGGGCAGATCGTGGCCGATGGCGACTATACCAATCACGCCTCGGTGGCGGCGGCGGCGAACGGCGGAGTGGATTTTTATGGATCGTGGCAGGAGAGTTGGAAGCCCGGCGAGCGCGATGCCCAAGGCCGCAGCGCCGCAGTTCCTGGCCAGCGCGTTCCATTATGATGCGGGGAAGGACTGCTTCACTTGCCCGGCGGGAGAAACTCCTGACTCACCGTGCCCTACAGAATCGCGAGCACGGGATCCGCATCCACGTCTATCGCGCCGCCGCGGGAGGCTTGCCGTAACTGTGCGTTGCGCAGCGCAGTGCGCCCCGCCAAAAGCGCGTCCCGCAATGGGTCCGGTCGATTTCGCGCCTGCGAGGAACCCGCCGCCACCCTGGCCTTCAAGGCCAAGATGGCCACCGCAGAAGCGCAGCAGATTTACGCGCAACGCTCGCGTATCGCCGAGTTCCCCCACGCCTGGATTAAAGAACGCTGTGGCCTGCGGCAGTTCCGCTGTCGTGGCCGACTGAAAGCAACCCTGGAAGCCACCTGGGCAGCGCTGAGTTATAACTTAACGAGATGGTTCGCCCTGCGGCGACGACTCACGCTGGCCGCTGCCGCTCCGGCGCCAGCGTAACCAAACCGCGCCGAAGCACCAAAAGCTGCTGAGGAAGAAATCATGCTCTCCTCGCCATTAACCGCTGCAGTCTCATCGGCAGCCGCCATTACCCGCGCCACTACTCAAACCATCTTGCATCCCGACTTATCCCTGCCCCGCGATTCTCAAAACACATTTCTTCACACGTTCCAGGTACCCTTTTCGGGGCGCCAGGGGTTGCGGATGGTATTTTCCAATCCAAACTGCGCCACCGCCTTCGACACCCAGGGCTCCGAACCGTACGGCCTGCTGCGCCTAATGGCATGCCGGATATTTTCAATTACCTCTTTCGGTTGTGGGTGGTTCAGCCACGTAAAAGAAAAGGGTACCTGACCCCGTTTCCTCCCACTTGACATTGAGCATAACATTCTCCATATTTGACTGACATGTTCGCTTAGCGTCAAGAACCAAATTCAGTTATCGAATCGGCCATACCCATCATGGAGAACATGGAATGACAGAGCGGGAGCGAATGCTGGCTGTTTATCGCGGAGAAACTCCAGATCGCGTCCCGTTTTTCCTAGATCTATCGCACTGGTTCGACCAGCGGCATAAGATTCCCTTCGATCTCTCCAGTTCAGGCGCCGAACCCGAATTGCCGCTGATTGAGTACCACCGAAATGCCGGGATCGGATTCTACATCGCCAACCCCGTCTCATGTTACGACATTGTCTACCCGAACGACGTCGTCAATAGCGTCAGCAAAGAGATTTCCACGCACGGAATCGAGATTGTCTGGCGCATGGAGACGCCCTTGGGAACTATCGAGCGGCGGCGGCGTTGGGAAGAGCAGAGCTATTCCTGGGGCATCTCAAATTGGGGTATATGTGGAGAAAAGGATCTGCGCGTGTTTGAATACGCCATGACTCGCGCCCGATTTGCTCCGGCCTTTGATCGCTATCTGAAATGGCAACGGGCCATCGACGATTGCGGGGTGCTTTACATGCCGTCGACTTATAGCGCGATGGGGTTCCTTCTAAGTTTGTGGATGGGGGTCGAAGGGACCATTCTCGCCACCACTGACATCCCCGAGACGATGACGGGAGTCGTAGGAGCCATCAACGAAAATCTCCTCACGGTCATCGATTTGCTCTGCCAGGGTCCCGCGGAAATCATCTTCATGGGCGACAACTTTAGCAGTGATATTCAGTCGCCAAGATTTTTCCGGCAGTGGTCAGCACAGTTCTATCGAGAAGCCTTCCGGCGGATCAAAGCGGCAGGTAAACACAGCGCTGTACACGTAGACGGCCGGCTTCGCGGTCTCTTACGGGAGTTCTCACGGATCGGAGCCGACTGTATCGATGCAGTGACTCCCCATCCCGGAGGCGATCTCACACCCAACGAGTGCCGGAAAGAAGCCGGGCCCGACCTTATTCTCTCAGGCGGTGTTCCACCGCTGGTGTGGGTAGAAGCCGACGGCGACGATCAATTCCGAAAATCAGTGTTAGATTGGCTGGAAATTCGCAAATCAAGCCCGAGCCTAATTGCTGCAGCAGGGGATCAAGTACCTCCCGGTACGCCGGAGTATCGCATCGAAATGATGCGGGACCTCGTCGAGAAGTACGGCAAGTATTGAAGCCAATGCGACTCGGAGAGTAAACAGCCGGGTTGAAGCGATTTTGGCGAATTTTGGTTGGGGTTTTCACTTACTCTGGGCCATCCCGGCGGGGCTATCTATCCTCGGAGTACGCCAGGCTCGGGGCATGAGGGAAACTCACGAAAACACCTTCCGAACGTGGTGGGAAAAAGGGAATACGCATAGGCTGGCTGGCGCAGACCTCTGATTTGTGAGGTCTGCGATCTCCCGCCAACCGAGGAGCAGGAACTTCAACTCCTGCCGAACCTCTTCGATCCTTTGAACAAAACAGCGGCAAAAGCGCTCGGAGAGGAAAAGGGGCGCGCGCCGATACACGCTGGTAGTAATGAATTGCAACTGCCCCGGGCTGTAGGTACGCTTGTTGAATGGCATACTGCCGCAGAGTATACGCTCAAGAAGGCCTTGGCGGAACAGAGTCCTTTGGGGGGCCTTGCGGCAGATCGCAGACCTCAAAAATCAGAGGTCTGCGTCAGCCCGCGTTTTGAAGGTCAATTTGCATTGAATTCCGCTTTCCGGGCGCAATTGGAGCAGTTCTGACCGGAGATTCGACATCGAAGGAATGCCCACGGCTACCAGAGGCCGCCCGCCATTTAGATCGGCGGACTTTCAGCCGCGGCG
>PLWR01000161.1:14897-15123 GCA_003165615.1 Acidobacteriota bacterium
TTCTCAAAGCGGCTCAGCAAGTCGGCATATTTGGGAGCGTCGGCGGCGAGGCCCAGCAATTCGTAGACCTTGACGGGATGGTTCTTCCCTTTGACTTGAATCAGGTCAAGCTCGCGCGCCACCACCTGGTCTTTGGCCAGCAGATACGTGCCCTCACTGATGATGATGCTGGTCCCAAACTGCCGGTTGATGCCTTCCAGGCGCGACGCCAGGTTGACGCTGTCGC
>PLWR01000597.1 GCA_003165615.1 Acidobacteriota bacterium
GATAGCGACGCGGCCAATGCCAATGCACGCCTCTCCTCCCAATTGCCCTACATCATGGCGACCTGCCGGTTTGCCCACTACTTGAAAGCGATGATGCGGGACAGAATTGGCAGCTTCACTTCCAAAGAAGAACTGCAGATGTTTTTCAACCGGTGGATTACTCAATACGTCACCACCGACGACTCGGCTTCGCAAGCCACCAAGGCGAAGTACCCGTTGCGTGAGGCTCGGGTTGATGTAGAAGAGGTTAAGGGCAAGCCGGGAGTATACCGGGCGGTGTGTTTCCTGCGCCCGCACTTCCAACTCGATGAGCTCACAGTTTCGCTGCGGTTGGTTGCATCGTTGCCAGCCCCCGCGGGAAAATAGCTTAGGGGTTCTTCGTGGCGGACTTGGCCGGCAAGTCCGCCACGTGCTTTTCCACAATTACAAATACCGAGAGGAGAGGAAAACATATGGGTATAGAATATTTCTTGAAACTGGACGGTCTTAAAGGAGAAAGTGCTTCCTCGAAGCATCCTGACGAGATCGAGCTTCATTCCTGGAGTTGGGGGGCGAGCAATCCCACCAGCATTTCGGGTACCGGTCTAAGCGCCGGCAGGGTGACATTTGGTGATTTGAGTATTACCAAGCCGGTGGATAAGTCGAGCGCCAAGCTGCTGGAACTCTGCTGCACCGGCAAACATATTGCCACGGGGATCCTTACCTGCAGCAAGTCGACCGGCGACAAGAACCCTGCGGACTACCTGACGATCAAGCTGGCAGAAATCCACATCTCCAGCTTCCAGGCTGGTGGCTCGAAAGGTGACGACGTCGGGTCAGAGTCGCTTTCCTTGGCGTTTGGCAACATTGAATACGATTACAAGGTTCAGGGTAAGGACGGGAACCTGACCGCCGCTGGGACCGCGAAGTATGACATTACGAAGCGGGAGAGCTCCTAGCCGGGATTTCTCGCCAGTCAGTTGGAAGGGCAGGGATTATACAGGCTGCGGCAAAAGGCTTCCCGCTGTCACGTTAAGGGCCTCGGCGTTGGCGTGAGATTTCTAGTGCCGGGGTCTTTGTGGCGCGCAGGATGGCGGTATCGGAGCAGGTTTCCGCAGCCTCCTTGGCCCCACCATGGAATTGAGCTGCTCTCTTCTTCGAGGAGGGATAGCGGGTGCGGATGCATCGCCCCCTTCCCCCTCGAAGGAAGGGACTCGCGCCACGAATTGACCAGAACGAGGCAACGCCCACATGCCACTAATACGCGTCGCGGGGGGTGCTGATCCTGCACAACCAGCGGAGAGTGCGCACGAGATACATCTCGACCTCGCCTCGGTTCAGGGTGAGAGCGCTTCCTCGGCGCATCTCAATGAAATCGAGATCAGCAGCTTTTCCTGGGGAGTGAGCAACTCGCCAGTCAATACCGCCTCGGGCGCCATCAAAGGCGGAAAGGTGTCCATGACGGAGGTCACCGTCACCAAACCCTTTGACAAGGCGAGCGTCCAACTGCTGAAGGCTTCCGCCACCGGGCAGATTTTCAAGACGGCGAAGATCACCTGGAGCAAATCGACGGGCGGGAAGAAGCCCGAGGATTTCATTACGATCACATTGATAGGAGTACTAGTCTCCTCCGTCCAACAAACGTCGGAGCGGGGTGGCGAGGGGATGGGAACCGAGACCGTGACTCTCTCCTTTGACTCCGTGACCGTGGATTACAAGGTGCAAGGCAAGGACGGGTTGCTGACTTCTGCCGGGTCGATGTTTTATGATCTCGCCAAGGGCAAAGCAACTTAGCGGGCAAAGCGCTGTCAGCCAGATTCGGAAACACATATGGAAAACGCCAATCAGCTCTTCCAAGCGGGCAAGCTCAATGATGCGATTCAGGCCTTGAACGCCGAGGTGCGAAACCACCCCGAGGATTCGAAGCGACGAATTTTTCTTTTTGAGCTCCTCTGTTTCGCCGGGGAGTACGACCGCGCCGAGAAACAGCTCGATATCCTGGGCTCCGACGATATGCAGAAAGAAATGGGGGCGCTGGTTTACCGCAGCGCGCTTCATGCCGAGAGGACTCGCCACGATCTGTTCACCAAGAAGGAGTACCCGAAACCCGTGGGCTCTTCGGCCGCCACGGGGGGAGCTGTCTCCGGCACGCTGAACGGGAAACCCTTCCAATCCATTGCCGACGCTGACCCGCGAATTGGGCCGCGTCTGGAAGTTTTTGCGGGCGGGAACTACCTGTGGATGAACTTTGAGCACCTCTCCTCGATTGACATGGAGAAACCGCGCCGCCTGCGGGATTTGCTGTGGACTCCCGCCCGGCTGCGGGGGGGACCTGCCTTGAAAGACACGGAACTGGGGGAAATCCTGCTGCCCGCCCTTACTCCTTTTGCCTGGCAAGACTCCGATGACGCCATTCGCCTGGGGCGCATGACGGCATGGGTGGAAAACGAATCGGGTGAGGCCCTGCCGGTCGGTCAAAAAATGTTGCTCGTGGACGGCGAGGAGTTCCCACTTCTCGAAATCCGAAAACTGGAAATTAATCTTCCTCAGCCCACAACATAGGTCGCCATGCCACTTCCCAATAACCTTCTCAATCCGATTCCGGGAGAGAACCCTAGCGGAGAGGACCTTCGCTACGCTCCCCTATACGATCAAATCAAGGAAGCCCGGCGTGAGGAGGAGGAATCCGCACAGGGCGACTGGGTCCACGAGGTCAAGAAGGCGGACTACCCCCTGGTCATCAAACTCACCACCGAGGCAATTGCCAGCAAGAGTAAAGACTTGCAGCTTGCCGCGTGGCTGACGGATGCTCTAGTGCGGGTGGAGGGTTTTGCCGGCCTGAAGCAGGGATTGCAGCTTCTCCAGGACTTAACGACAACCTTCTGGGATACGCTCTACCCGCAACTGGAGGATGGCGATGCGGAACTTCGCGCCTCTCCTTTGCAGTGGGTCGGAACCAGCATGGGGTTTCCAATTCGATCGGTCCCCCTTAACCGGGCGGGGCATGGCTGGGTGGATTACACTGAGTCCCGGAAAATTCCCACCGAAGAACAAGCGGACACCGACGATAAAGTCACCGCTCGCCGAACCGCTCTCGCCGCAGGCAAGGTTGCCCCAGAGATATTTGACAAATCTTTTGCCGAAACCCCCAAGGCGTTCTATGCGGGTGCGGAAGCCGTGCTGGATGAATCCACCAAAATTCTGGAGGCCTTTGACTCCCTCTGCCGGGATAAATTTGGAGATGCCTCTCCCGGCTTTACGGATCTAAAAAAGGTGCTTCAGGAAGTCCGGCACACGAACCATCTGCTTCTTCAGAAGAAGCGGGAGACTGACCCTGACCCCGTGGAGGCTCCGCCGGAGGGGGAGGGTGGCGAGGTTGCCGACGCGGGCGCTGAGGCAGTGGCGAGTGAACCGCGCGCGCGGGCAGGGGCGGCTCCTGCCGGCATCGTGATTCCCTTTGGCGACAAGGAACCGGTGGAGCGTCGCGAATCGATAAAGGCGGTGGCGCGCGCCGCGGCCGCCCTGCGCAAACTTGAACCCTTCAGCCCCGCCCCCTATTTGATGATGCGAGGTCTGCGTTGGGGTGAACTGCGGGCCGCTTTGAACAACCAGGATATGACCCTGCTGGAAGGCCCGCCCACGGAACTGCGGCAGCATATCAAGCGCCTGGCCATTGAAGGAAAGTGGAGTGAACTACTGGAGGCCACGGAAAACTCCATGTCCCTCCCTTGCAGCCGCGGCTGGCTGGATCTCCAGAAGTTCGCCGTCGATGCCTGCGCGGGGTTGGGCAGCGAGTATTCCGGCATTGCCATCGCCATCCGCAGTGAATTGAAAACTCTGGTGCGCGATGTGCCGCAGGCGCTGGAGGTCAGCTTGCTCGATGACACTCCGGCCGCCAACAGCGAAACACGGGCGTGGTTGCAGGAACTGGTCGCCGAAACGCCGAATCCTGCCGGAGACGGTGCCGCTGCTGCTGCCGACGCTCCGGTGGTGGAAAATTATTCGGCGCCCGGTTGGCATCGAAAATTCGCCGACAGCTACGACGTGGCGAGTGAAGCTCTAAAAGCAGGACAGCCGGAAAAAGCCATCGACACCATGACCAAGGAAGTCGAACGGCAACTCACCGGCAGAGGCCAGTTCTTTCGCAAACTGCAGCTTGTCGAAATCTGCATCGCGGCCGGGAAAACTGCGGCCGCCCAGCCGATTATTGACGACTTGTTGGCGAGCATCGAGAACAATCACCTGGAGACCTGGGAAAACCCCAAGACCATCGCCAAAGCTCTGGTTTTGATCTATAAAAACAGCGAGAAAGTGCAAGCGGACGAATCCGAAAAGCAGCGACTGTTTCAAAAGGTCGTCCGGCTCGACCCCGTTCAGGCCATCACCAATCTTGGAAGCTAATGCCACCTCTCGACAAGGAAGGCCCCGTAACGCTGTCGGTACTGGATCGGCTTATCGATCAGGACCCGGACCGCACCTTGGAGCCTTCCATGAGCAGGGCCCAATCGCTACGGGAATTGCGGGCCGCGCTGCGGCGGGATTTGGAGTGGCTCTTCAATACGCGCTGCACCATTGAAGAGCCCCCGGAATCTTTGCGGGAAGTGGAGCGCTCGGTCTACAATTATGGCGTCCATGACACCTCGAGCCTGTCCCTGCAATCCCCCAAGGATCAAGAGTACCTGGCGAAATCCATCAAGAACGTAATCGCTTTTTTCGAGCCCAGGCTCCAGGCGGTGAAGGTAACCCTCGAACCGTCCTCCGACGATGTGCGCGGCATCCACTTCAACATTGAAGGCTTGCTGCGCATGGACCCGGCCCCGGAACCGATTTTCTTTGACACGCTACTCGAACCCAGTAGCGGCGAATATAAGGTCAAGAGCACATAGAATGCGCGATGATCTTCTCGAATATTATGAAAACGAACTCACCTTCCTCCGGCAATTGGGGAAGGAGTTCGCGGAAAAGCATCCCAAGATCGCCGCGCGGCTGCAGTTGGACGTCAATCGGTGTGACGATCCGCACGTCGAGAGGCTCCTCGAGGGGTTTGCCCTTCTCGCCGCCCGCGTCCATCTGAAAATTGACGATGAATTCCCCCAGATTACCGAGGGATTGCTCAACGTCCTGTATCCCCATTTTCTCCGGCCCATCCCTTCCATGACCGTCGCGCAGTTTCACCTGGACCCGGAGCAAGGCAAACTCACCACCGGCCTCAACGTTCCGCGCGATTCGATCCTGTATTCACGGCCGGTGGATGGAGTTCCCTGCAAATTTCGCACCTGCTACGACGTTACCCTGTGGCCTTTTGAGATCAGCGATGCCCGGTGGGTCTCCCTCGACAAGCTCAATCCACCGCTGCGCGCTCCTGACGCGGTCGCGGCTCTCCGTCTGGAACTCCGCTGCTTTTCCGATGTCAGTTTCGATAAGTTGCAAATGCAGTCGCTGCGGTTTCATCTGAACGGTGAAGGCGATGTGGTGAACACGCTGTACGAACTGCTCTCCAACAATTGCCGGCAAATCGTCGTGCGGGACCCCGACAACACCAGGAAGCCCGCCCATACGCTCAGCATGAAATCTTTGCGGCCCATGGGATTCTCCGAATCGGAAACGGTGCTGCCCTACCCGCGAAGATCTTTTGAGGGCTACCGGCTCTTGCAGGAATATTTCGCCTTTCCGGAGAAATTTTTCTTTTTTGAACTGAACGACCTGGCACAACCCTTGAAAACGATGACCGGCGGACGGGCGGAAATCATTTTTCTCATCGCCCCTTTTGAGGCCGAGCAGCGGCAGCACCGGTTGTCGGTGGGAGTCACGGCCAAGGCGGTCCTTCTGGGGTGCTCGCCGATTATCAATCTGTTTCCGCAAACTGCCGAGCCCATCATGTTGACCCAGAGGCGGTCGGAGTATCCGGTGATTCCCGACGCGCGCCGCCGGATGGCCACGGAGATTTTTTCGATTGAGGATGTGGTCAGCTCTGATCCGGTCACCCATGAGCTGACCCACTACGACCCGTTCTATTCCTACCGCCAC
The DNA here is from genome assembly GCA_003165615.1 of Acidobacteriota bacterium. Next base: position 6,007 of record PLWR01000597.1, read on the forward strand.
CGGTCGATGAGGGAAGAGAACCAAACTTTCTGGTACTCCAAGCGCCGCCCTTCCAGCCGCAAAGGGGACGAGGGTTCGGAAGTTTCCTTATTCCTGGTCGACCTTTCCATGCGCACCTGCCTGCCCGATACGCAGGCGATAACCGTTCATTGCACCTGCACCAATCGCGACATCCTTTCGCGCTTGCCGTTTGGGAACGAAAACGGCGATTTCGAGGTCGAGGGAATCGGAGCGATCAAGGGCGCTATCGCCTTGCGCAAACCCACCCCCACTCTGCGTCCCCCCATGGGGCGGAATGCACTGTGGAGGCTGATTTCCCATCTGTCCCTGAACTACCTCTCCATCGTGGAGGATGGCAAGGAAGCCTTGCAGGAGGTCCTGCGTCTCTATAACTTTTCCGACTCCGCCGATCTGGACAAGCAAATCGCTGGAATCGTGGGGGTAAGCAGCAAGCGCCACTTTGCGCGCATCAATTCCGAAAGTGGAATTGCCTTCGCCCGCGGCACCCAGGTGCAGATGGAGTTTGACGAAGAAGATTTCGCGGGGAGCGGCGTCTATCTTTTTGGCGCCGTCATTGACCATTTCCTGGGTCTCTACGCTTCGCTCAATAGCTTCAGCCAGCTCGTTGTCAAGACTCGCCAGCGCAGGGAGGTGCTGAAACAATGGCCACCACGGGCCGGCCAGACGATCCTGATGTAAGCGTCTCCACGGTGGAAGCGGAACTCCGGGAGGAACCCTATCTCTTCGAGTTCTTTCAAGCCGTTCGCCTGCTGGAACGCCTTTTCCCCGGCAAATCGCCCGTGGGGAGGTTCAATCCTCCCAGCTCTGAAGTGGTGCGCTTCATCGCCCATTCCACCCTGGCTTTTCCCGCCAGCGAAGTGCAATCCCTCGAATGGCCCAAAGACGGTGCGGGGCGCATGCAAGTCAACTTCATGGGCTTGACCGGCCCGGAAGGTGTGATGCCCCTCTATTACACCTCCTTGCTGGCGGAGCGCACCCGCTCAGGCGATGGTTCGGCCGTTGATTTTTTTGATATTTTCAACCATCGCATTATTTCTCTTTTCTATCTGGCTTGGGAGAAATACCGGTTTTCGGTGGCGTATGAGCGTGAGGGTCTTGACGCCTTTTCGCACCATTTGATGGATTTGATTGGCATGGGGACTCCCGGCCTGCAAAACCGGCTGCCGGTGCTTGATGATTCGCTGCTTTATTACTCAGGGCTTCTGGCCCAACGGCCGCGATCGGCCGTGGCGCTGCGGAATCTTCTCAGTGATTATTTTGAAGTTCCCGTCGAGGTGGAGCAATTCGCGGGGGGATGGTATCCGCTGGACCGGAATACGCAAACGGCCCTGGAAGAGGGACTCGGCGAATCCGGTCAACTGGGATTTGGGGCGGTGGTGGGAGATGAGGTTTGGGATCAGACGGCGCGCGTCCGTATTGCCATCGGGCCCTTGTCCCTGGAGAAATACCAGGACTTCCTGCCGCAAGGCTCCGCCTTCGCGTCTCTCCGGGCCTTGACCAACCTCTTTTCGAACGGCGAATTTGATTTTGAGATCCAATTGATTCTGGACCGCAGGGATGTGCCGCCTTGTGAGCTGGGCGCGGAGGGCGAGAATGCTCCCCAACTCGGTTGGCATACCTACATCAGAACGCGGGAAATGAAGGAAGACGCATCGGAAACTATTCTTCAACTTTGGGAAGGAAACGCGGATGACCATCAACCTAAAATCACTCATCGGGAAACTCAATGAGAACACACGCAAGACCCTGGAATCATCAGCCGGCCTGTGCTTGACTCGCACCAACTATGACATTGAGGTCGAGCACTATGTGTTGAAGCTCCTGGACCAGCCGTACGGTGACTTTTCCCAGATCGCCGATCGCTTCGGCATCGACAAATCGCGTCTCACCGCGGAGCTGACTCGCAGCCTCGACAAACTCAAGAAGGGGAATGCGCGCACTCCCACCCTGAGCCCAACGGTGGTTAGAATGCTGACCGAGGCGTGGACGATCGGGTCCATCGATTTCGGTTCCGGCGAGATTCGGACCGGGTTCACGGTTTTGGCTCTGGTGACGAATGAGGAGCTCAGCCGGCTGGTTCGCGAGGTCTCGAAGGAACTCCAGAAGATCGAAGGGGAAGTTCTGCGCAAGGATTTTCTCTCCATCGTGGAGCGTTCTGAGGAAGAGATGGCGGAGTCGCTGGCCGCGCCGGCCGGTGCTCCGGGCGCACCGCGCCCGTCAGGTGCAGGTAAGACCGCGAATCTGGATCAATTCACCATCAACCTCACCGAGAATGCCAAGGCCGGGAAGATCGATCCGGTGTTGGGAAGAGATCTGGAGATTCGCCAGATCATCGATATCCTGATGCGCCGCCGGCAAAACAACCCCATCCTCACCGGCGAAGCGGGCGTGGGGAAAACGGCGGTGGTGGAAGGCTTCGCGATGCGCGTCGCCAAGGGTGACGTACCGCCTCCCCTCCGCAACGTGGTGGTGCGCACTCTCGATTTGGCTTTGCTCCAGGCCGGGGCGGGCATCAAGGGTGAATTCGAGAATCGCCTCAAGAGCTTGATCGAAGAAGTCAAAGCTTCTCCCGTACCCATCATTTTGTTTATCGACGAAGCCCACACCATGATTGGCGCCGGTGGCCAGGCGGGGCAGAACGATGCGGCCAACCTGCTGAAGCCGGCCCTGGCGCGCGGTGAATTGCGAACCATCGCCGCCACCACGTGGTCCGAATACAAAAAGTATTTTGAAAAGGATGCCGCCCTGGCGCGGCGGTTTCAGGTGGTCAAGGTGGAAGAACCCGCCGAATTGCAATGCGCGGTGATGTTGCGCGGCATTGTGCCCACCCTGGAGAAGCACCACAAGGTTCGCATCCTGGATGAAGGTTTGACTTCCGCGGTAAAGCTTTCGCATCGCTACCTGGCCGGGAGGCAGTTGCCGGACAAAGCGGTGAGCATTTTGGATACGGCCTGCGCGCGCCTGGCGCTGGGGCAGTCCGCCACGCCGCCCGCCATCGAGGATGCAACGCGTCTGCTGGATGATCTGGAAGTTCAGCGCGTAATCCTGGAGCGCGAGACGGCTATCGGGGCCGATCACGCCGAGCGCCTGGAGGAGATTGCCAAGCAAAAGGTCGAGGTTGATGCCCGATTGAAGACTCTGCGTGAGCGCTGGACCAAGGAGTTCGAACTCGTTTCCAAGATCCGGGGTCTTCATGCCCAAATCGAGGGCGCCGCGGGACCGGCTCCGGCAGCCGCACCCGCGCCAGCACCGGCCACGCCGCCCCAACCCGCCGTGGAGGGGGCATCTACCCCGGCTGCCGCCGCAGCTCCACAACCAGCGCCCGCCCCGGCCGCGGATCCCGCCGTGTTGCGCGCCGACCTTGCCAAGCTGGAAACCGAACTTGCCACGTTGCAAGGCGAAACTCCCATGATGCGGGTGGCGGTTGACGCCCAGATTGTGGGCGAAGTGCTCTCCGCCTGGACCGGCATCCCGGTGGGAAAGATGCTGAAAGATGAAATATCCACCGTGCTATCACTGAGCTCGCTGTTGGCAAAGCGCGTGATTGGCCAGGTGCATGCCCTGGATATGATCGCCCAACGCGTGCAGACTTCCCGTGCCGCACTGGACGATCCCAGCAAGCCCATCGGAGTCTTTATGCTGGTGGGCCCCAGCGGCGTGGGAAAGACCGAGACGGCGCTGGCGATCTCCGATCTGCTTTATGGGGGAGAACACAACCTCATCACCATTAACATGTCGGAATTTCAGGAGGCGCACACCGTTTCGACCCTGAAAGGCTCGCCGCCGGGATATGTCGGTTATGGCGAGGGCGGGGTTCTGACGGAAGCCGTGCGCCGGCGCCCCTACTCGGTAGTTTTGCTCGATGAGGTGGAGAAAGCCCATCCGGATGTTCTGGAACTCTTTTATCAGGTTTTTGACAAAGGCAAGATGGAGGATGGCGAGGGCCGCGAAATCGATTTCAAGAANNAAGAACACCATCATTATCCTCACCACCAACGCCTGCACCGAGCAGATGATGAAACTGTGCGCGGACCCGGAAACCATGCCCACGGCGGAAGGAATCATTCGCGCGATGCGGCCGGAGCTGAACAAGATCTTCAAACCGGCATTTCTCGGCCGCATGGTCCTGATTCCCTACTACCCCATCCGCGATAATTTCCTCAAGATGATCATCGAATTGAAGCTGCGGAAAATCCAGAAGCGCATCGAAGAGAATCACAAAATCCAGCTTACCTATGAGCCGGCCCTGGTTGACACCGTGGCCACGCGCTGCACGGAAGTGGAGAGCGGGGCTCGCAATGTGGACAACATTCTCACCAACACCCTGCTCCCGGATATTTCCCGGCAGTTGCTGGGACGGATGGCCGAGGGCGAGAGAGTAGCCCGAGTCCACGTCGGCATCGGAGTCGATGGGGCGTTTGTGTATAGTTAGCACCAATGCTGTGTACTTGAGGGAATTCAGGAAATTGCGTTTCAATTTGCGCTTGGGGACCGCAAGACGGTGGGTGAGAGGTCAGCCCATGGATGGACATGCCTGCCTTTGCAGGTAAACGCAGATTTAATTAAGTGGTCGTGAGCGAGAACTCCTTTGCCGCGCGACCTGTGGGAGCATATTCATGGCGACGAGCTTTATTCATGGTCAAACCGCTCTATTCGAGATCGACACACCGTTGGGAAAGGACAAACTCCTCCTCAAGGGGTTTCGGGGCTCAGAAGGAATTTCGCGTCTCTTCCGCTTCGAATTGGACCTCCTTTCCGAGAACTCAGATATCAAATACACCGATATCATCGGGAAAAATGTGACGATATCGCTGAAGCAGGCGGACGGGAAATCCCGGCACTTCAACGGCATCATCAGCCGCTTCGGCCAGGGTGGCGCCGATGAGACCTTCACCACCTACCATGCGGAAATGGTCCCCTGGCTTTGGTTCCTGACGCGCACCGCGGATTGCCGCATCTTTCAGAAGAAGAGCATCCCCGACATCATCAAACAGATTTTTGGTGATTTGGGGTTTAATGAGTTTTCCGATTCCCTTAAGAGCAGCTACCAGCCGCGCGAGTACTGTGTGCAATACCGGGAGACGGATTTCAATTTTGTTTCCCGGCTGATGGAAGAGTACGGCATTTTCTACTNNGTGCTGGGCGACGATCCCAGCGCCAATGCGGATTGCCCGGGCCAAAGCCAATTCCGGTTCTACATTAAAACCACCGCGGTTTTGGACGAGGACGTGATAAGCCAATGGCGCGCCGAGCAGGAGATGCGCACAGGTAAATGTACCCTCACGCACTACAACTTTGAAACACCGAGCAGCAGTCTTCTGGCGACCACCGCCACCATCGCCACCGTCGGCGGAAACAGCCAATTTGATACCTATGATTATCNNCGGAAACAGCCAATTTGATATTTATGATTATCCCGGAAAGCACCTGAATAAAGGCGATGGGCAGTTATTGACCAAAATCCGGATGCAGGAGGAAGAATCCGTACACCTGGTCATTCATGGGGCCGGCAATGCGCGCAGCATGGTCGCCGGCTACAAGTTCACGTTGGCGGAGCATTATCGCGACGACATGAATACTTCCTACCTTTTGACGGACATTGAGCACGACGCCCATACCACTTCCTATGGCGCTGCGAAGGGCGTCAAGGAGGACCATTACTCCAATACCTTCCGCTGTATTCCCGCCTCGGTGCCTTTTCGGCCGCTTCGCCTGACGCCCCGCGCCAGCGTCCAGGGACCGCAGCCGGCGGTGGTGGTGGGTCCCGCGGGCGAGGAGATCTATGTCGATCAATATGGCCGGGTCAAGGTGCAGTTTTTCT
>PLWR01000162.1 GCA_003165615.1 Acidobacteriota bacterium
CGGATTCACGTAGTTCTCGCATCCCACCCCCAAGGCCACCAAAACGATCGCGAACAACAGAACGGCCACCCTTAGTTGGGGACGCAACCAGAGTTTGGACCTTCGAAAACCGATGATCATCGCGCCCAGGAACGTCAGCAGGGACAAAAGGAGAGTCCATCGCGCCAATCCCGGCGGGATGCTGGGTGGGGGCGCATGGCGGATGAGCCGCGTTTCGGTCTCCGAAGTGAGCGTCAAAGTGCTGGATGCTGTTGTTCCTGTCCCTGACGGGATCAAGGCAGGGGGATTCCAATAACATTCCGTGCCCGGAGGGACCGTGCCACAACTCAAAAGCACTGATTGGTTGAATCCATTCGTGGGGGTAACAGTAATCGTATAAGTGGCATTGTTCCCTGCCGTTATGGTGGTGCCGGAGGGTGTTGCCGACAGCGAGTAATCGGCAAAAAAGATTGTCAAAGCAACAGATGAGGTTTGGCTGCCTTTGCTGCCGACGACGGAAAAGTTCAAGGGATTCGCCGAGGTCGAGGAAAGGCCCGAAACGGTGACCTGGCTCGATCCTCCGGTCGAAACCGTGGGCGAGCTAAAGCTGCAGGTCGCGCCTCCACTGCAACTCAAGGTGATGGTATTGGCAATGACCGTACTGGGGCCCAAAACGGAGATGGTGAAACTGGCGGTTTGGGAACCGATTAAAACGACACTCGATCGCGCGTTGGAGGAGAGAGTGAAGACCGGACTTCCCGTACCCGAAACTGCAAGGCCGGTCGTTCCTTTAACCGCGCTGGAAGTGACTGCGACACTGCCGGAAGTACTCCCCGTGGCGTTGGGAGTAAAGCTAACGGCGACGGTGCAACTCTGGCCGACGTTCAATGACGCGGGGACAGTGGGGAAGTTGATTCCGCAGTTGTTGGTTTCGGCAAAACCCTGCGAGGCCGTGATGTTGGTAATGGTGACCGCTTGGTTGCCGTTATTGATGAGAAGAGCCGTCTGGCTGGGACTGGTGGTCCCTACGGTCTGCGCTGCAAACGTCAGGTTCAGCGGCGTGAAGAGAAGAGATCCGCCGGTCAGGACACCGTTTCCCGTGACCGTGATTGCCTGCGTCCCGCCCGCGTTGTCATTGATGGAAATTTGCTCGGTCTGGAGTCCCACCGAGCTGGGGTCAAAAGTAACCTGGATGTTACAACTGCTCGACCCTCCCGGTAAGGAGGTTCCGCAGGTGTTGGTCTGCTGGAAGTCACCACTGGAAGTAATGCTGCTAATGTTCAGGGCGGCGCTTCCCACATTGGTCAGCGTGACCAATACCGGATTGCTGGGGCTTTGTAGCGGCTGACTGCCAAAGTTGATCTGCTGGGGAGTCAGCGCCACAGAAGGCGCATCCTGGGGGCTGATCTTGGAGACGAAGGCAGTGGTGCTGGCGTCGGTGCCCTGGTAAAGCCACTGGTAGGCCCCGGCGGTTACCGGGAAGTTGGGCGAGGCAGTTCCTCCCACCACGTAGATCCCCCCCGTGGAATCAACCGCAATGCCTTGGCCGGAATCCGTGCCGCTTCCCCCCAGGAAGGAAGAGAAGATGGGAATTCCAGTGGGTGCGAATTTGGCGACAAAGGCGTCTGCGCAAATGACCGTCGGCACATTCACCAGATTCGTTGACCCGCAGTTGCCAGCGCCGGAAGTGCCCAGGACATTTTGGAATGAATCCAGCCTGGGGAAATTGTCCGATTGTGTAAAGCCTGTGATGCAGACATTTCCAGCGGCGTCGAGCGCAATGGCGTTGGCCTGGTCAGTCTGACCGCCCCCGAAGAATGTGGAAAAAGACAAGGTGGATCCACCGGGAGCAACCTTGGTAATAAAGGCATTATCCGTGCCCGCCAGGGAGGACTGATAAGCCGTCCCTGTCACCGGGAAATTGGCGGACTGGGTGTCGCCGGTGAGGTAAATGCTTCCGCCCGAATCCATGATCATCGCCGTAGCTCTGTCGACGGACGACCCGCCCAGATAAGTGGAGTACAGCAAGGAGCTGGAGCCCGGTTTGAACTCGGTAATGAAAAGATCGGAGCCACCCGCCAGCGAGCTTTGCAGCGCGTTTTGAGTGGGGAAATTCGTGGAGTAGGTGTAACCGCTGACGTATATGTCCCCGGTGCTGTCAACGGCGATGCCGGTGCCGTAATCCGATAATGACCCGCCCAGGTAGGTGGAGTACACTAACGCCCCGGTGGAACTGACCTCCGTCACGAAGGCGTCATAAAGACCAACATTGCCAAGCTGAATAGGATTCTTGGTGGGAAAATCTGTTGATTGTGTCGACCCCACGACGTAGGCGTTTCCCGAGGCGTCGAGGGTCACGGCGGTACCAAAATCAGTCCCCGTACCACCGATGTAAGTGGAGTAAATCAAGGCGGAGCCATCCGCCTTCATCTCGGTCAAGAAAGCGTCCTGGTTGCCGCCATAAATGGGCTGAAATACCGCGGGGGTGGTGGGGAAGTTTGAAGACGTTGTGCTACCCACAATGAAGATCTCCCCGGCGCCGTCACGGATGATCTGGGCGGGCGTGTCGTCCCCCGTGCCTCCCAGAAAAGTCGAAAACAAGATGCCGGTGCCGGCGGGATTGAATTCGGTTACAAAAACGTCGCCGTCGCCCGCGTACACCGGCTGGTATGCCGATGCGGTAGTGGGGAAGTTGGTGGAGGCCGTGACGCCGGTCACATAAGCGTCACCTGCTGAGTCGATGGCGACGCTGTAGGCCGTCTCGCTGCCGGTACCGCCCAGGTAAGTCGAGTAGGTAAGGACAGGATCAATGACCAGATTCTGAAGCCGATTGTATTTTCCCAGCGCGAAACTGACTTTCTGCCCGTGAACCCGGTAGCGGATGGGGATATCCCGTTGTTGCCCATCCTCCAGTTGGTAAGCCCGCGGCTGTTGCAGGCGCACTTCACTGCCGCCCACGCTGAGCACCAGGTCCCCACGGGAGTCAACGTGGATTCCTTCCGCCCCTTCCAGTCGCCAGGAAATCACCTTGGGATTCACTCCGGCGCTGACCTCGAAATCGTTTTCCAGCCGCCCCTGCCGGCCGTAATAAATCAAGTCCACGCCCGGGTAGACTTGCTGGTAACGGACGCGGGCAAAAGTGGGGATGTTTGTCCGCCACTGCCGCGGATCGCTGCCCACAAAATAGTTGTTCCGGCCAGCGAGCGGTTCTTCCGCCGTGATGACCGGCGCGGTTGGGGTACCTTGCAGGACAAGGCGCACCCATTGGGTAGGTTTGCCAGCGCCCTCGCTTCGCAGGCCGAGCACCGCAGCCCCAGGGGTCAGGAAGAGCGAGTAACCCTGCCCACGGGCCAGGTACTTGACCGGCGCAGCTACCTGTCCCTGGTTGGCCTCGAAACTCAGCGGCAGCACGTAGGAACGGATTGTGGACGGAACCCAAGTTTTCTCGGGCAGGGCAGGGCTTCCGGCCCACCCGAGGCTGGAATGCGCCAGGCAAATTCCAACCACTAAAGAAAGGAGGGATGATCTGAACCGACTCTCAGTTTTCAAAGGTCCTCTTGTCGTTACTTCGGGGTCGCTCGGTTGGTTGGACAGCGGTTTGGCGACGGGCGACCGCCGGAATCATTATTCAGTGCGTCCTTGAACCATAGGTCCGCTACTCTCCGACCGTCAAGTTCCTCAAAATACCCGTGAAGTTGTAGCGCAACATGATGAAGCCGGAGCCATAATCGTAGTGGACGCTCCTGGTATAGCCGAGCTGGACTTCGACGTTCTTCCAACGGTTGACCGTTAGATACGCGCCAAACCCATTGTCGCGGGCAATTCTCGAGGGCCCCGCACCATAGGTGTTCTGGTACTCGCCGCCCGTCTCAAAGTATTCGTCCCAAAAACGGTTGTGGTGTCCATCACCACCAAAGAGATTGTCCGGCGACACGATCCGGCTAAAAACCTTCTGCGGTCCCACCGGAGAGAGACCGTAAGCAGAGCCTTCCACCCGGTAAAGCTTCTTGATGGTAAATGCCCCGCCGACTTCACCATTTCCGATTTGGCCCAGGGTCTCGTAAGGACGGGCCAGTTCATAGGGCCGCGGCATGACCTGCCGGTCGACCGTACCGGTGCCGAACCCAACGTTGAGGAAGGGCGTGAACACGGCGTCATAGCTAAGAATCTGGTAGTTGCGATCAAAATGGTTGAACCAGTCCACCGCCGCCCGGCCGTCGGAGTAGGTCTTGACCATATTGAAGCCGAGCGAAGCCGTCAGGACCGAGGTGATGTTCGTGCCGTTGTGCTTGGTGTCGTAGCGGATGTCAATGTACGGCGCCCCCAGGATCGTCGTGTAGCGATAGTCAGACGTGGCGACGACGGAGAAAGGGGTGCGAGTGGAATAGAGGGGCACGCCAATGTCGGCCGAGACATGCGGATTGAACTTGTATCCGAGATCGAAGTCGTAGGTGGCCACCGCGCCCATATTGAAGTTGTTTCCTTCGATCTGCACGAAGGCCGTGGGCCCGGGTGCATTGAGGTCTTCGCTGGCTTTCTTTTCCGGCGCGGCGGGTTTTTGGTCGGGAGTGGATTGTGCCCTCCCGGATTGTGCCATCAAAAAGGCAACGAGCAGGAACGTGTAAATTAGCCTCACTTCACGTGTCCCTTTCCCAAGCAAATTTCTTCCCGCAGCAAACTCCTCAGCCGGAGGAGGGTGGGAGTCATGGCGTTTAGTGCTTCCTCTTCCACGCCTCTCCCCCTCCGAATCGCGGCCGGCGGGCTCGACTAACTCTCAGTTGTAACTTGCAAAGACAGAGCTTGATGAATTCGGATCGCACTTCTCATCTCAGATTTGATGCCAAGTTGTGGAACGTGGTGCAATGGGCAAAACTGCTAGACCGTGCGATCCCCAAGACAGTGGCTCATTCCGAGCGGCAAAACGTATTGCTGATTCCGACCCGCCCCCTTGCCCTGCGGTGGAAATCTTACCACATCTCCGCCCTTGGCCGCACGGCATCGCCGGTGCGGCCGGTAGTGGAACCTGCGTTGGCGTTGCAAATCCTCTACCGGCAACTACCAGAAACTTCCGGTTCTTCGAAGTCTCCGGAAAGGTGCGCTTATAAACCACCGCACCCTGAGATGCACATTTGCCGTATAGAGGTTTTAAGGTAGGCGAAAATTTTTGCTAGAATCTTTTTTACAATTTCCGCCACGGCTTCTGCAATTTTAACCTGATAATGCGAAACGCAGACTCATCACGATTGCTACTCACGCGGAGTCGTGCGCTAAAAACGATACCTCAGGAATTATATCAGCACAATAGAAGTTTGTGAAGTTTGTAAACCTGCGGGTAGCGGTACAGCTTGCTGTCGCGGCGCTCATCGAGCGCCGGAGTTTATTGAAGCCCAAAGCCCGCGGTCCCTTTCTGCGTCATGGGAGGCTTCGACCACCGCTCCAAAAACGGAACCGTACCACTACCCATTGTTTCCAAACCTGTCGAACTGATGTATACTATTGAACAATGGGGGGGCCAGGTAGATAATCCCAGAAAATAATACGTAACCCCTCATGGTACTCGGGTACTATTGCATAGTAACGTTGGTACCTCCACTATGCATATCAGGAGTTTGTGGGGCCATTGATTCGCTAGAGAACCTTAGGTTCAGGCCGCTAGTAGGACGAAGGCAAAGTGAGTTGTCGGCGGGCCGATAGGGTTGGATGCGCGGAGAAATGGTCCCCCATCGTGAAACGACAATCAAATTCGGGTTTCACGCTGGACGGGGCCGTGGCGGGCATGGCCGTCAGTTTACCCCTGACTCCGGGTTCAGCGCCAGGAGGGGACTCCGTGCCGTCGCAGGAAAGGAAGCGGGGCCGGAAAACCGCCAACGCCGGTTCGGACCAAGGGTTTTCGTTGATGGAACTTTTGACGGTGATTGCCATCATTGGGATTGTCTCCGCCATGGCGCTGGTCGCTTTCTTTAAAGAGTTGCCGATGATCCGTGCCGACTCTTCCATGGAGCTCATGGAAGCTCAACTCCGCCAGGCCCGCGAGATTGCGTTGGACCAGAGGCGAAACATTCAAGTCACCTTCTCGGGCACGGGCACAATGGCGATCGTGGAGCAGACTCTGAATGTCACCACGACTCCCCCTACGGTTACTGGAACGACCACCTTGGGCAGCTTTGTCCTCGATCCTAATGAGATGGTGTTCACGGTTCTTACGGGTGTTCCGGACACGCCCGATGGCTTTGGCAATACCTCGGCTGTCTGTGTCACTTCCTCCGGTATCTGTTTTAATAATAGCGCTTGTGGCGCCACCCCTGCACTGCCTTGCACCATTACTTTTCAGGGCGACGGCACGGTGGTGAACTCCACCGGGACCAATATCAACGGCACGGTGTTTATGGGAACGGGGGGAAATAGCTTGACGGCGCGCGCCGTCACGATCCTGGGCTCGACGGGGCGCATCAAGGGTTACAGGTACCACGGAAACGCTTGGTTCTAGGGGACAGTTTATGGACCGACTCGTGCCCAGCCATGAACATTACGAGGGCGGCTTCACCCTGCTGGAGGTGATGATCTCCGCCGTCATCTTGATAACGGGCCTCCTCTCTCTGGCCTATACCTTTGGGGTGGGATTAGGCACCATAGGGACCGCCCAGGAGGATAGCACCGCCCGCCAGAAAGCCCGGCAAGCCATGGAAGATGTATTCACCGCTCGCGACACTCAGACCATCTCTTTCTCCCAGATTTGCAACGTTGGCAGCGGTCCAACCTGCATCTTTATAAATGGCTTCGAACCCATGTACACCGCGGGACCCGACGGAATCTTGAACACCGCCGACGATGGCACTATCGCCCCCCTCCCCGGACTTGTGGACAGCGCTAACGCGGGCGCTGGCAACATCCTGCCCACGGGCTGTAGCGCGGCGCCTTGCATCGAGACGATAGACACACCCGGGCCGGACGGCATCCTGGGAACGGCAGACGACGTTTTTGTTCCCCTGATGGGGTTTCAGCGGCAGATTCAAATCACCCAGGTCTCCAACCCCAACGTCAGCAACCTGAATCAGATCACGGTCACCATTAAGTACACGACTCCCAAGGGAATCACCCGTACCGTCACGCTCGTGGCGCTCATAGGACCTTATGAATAAGTCGTTTACCAAGTCGCCGCCGGCTCCCTCCTCACAGGGGTTCACCATGGCCGAGTTGCTTTTGGCCATGGCGCTGTCCTTGATCTTGCTGGGGATTGTTTTCGACATGTTCGACAAACTCAATAACGCCGCGGACCTGGCGGGCACCATGGCCGACGTCAACGAAAACCTGCGCGCCGGGATGAACATGGTTGCGCGTGATGTGAGCGCGGCCGGGGCGGGCATCCCTGTGGGGGGCTTTCCTTTGCCCAGCGGGGGTACACCTTGTGCGCCCATTCAA
>PLWR01000551.1:0-3912 GCA_003165615.1 Acidobacteriota bacterium
TTGAAATTTAAGAGAGAATCTACCTGCTCAGAGCCGCCCATCGATGCGGTAGCAAAGGTTGTGCCAAAGAGAGCGGGCATGAAACTGGTGTATTTATTGGGGATATATTTGCGAGGATTCGGTCCGGCGTGTAAGAATTTCGGTGGTGGGTTAATTTGATATAGAGGAAGTTTTCCGCCGCCGTTTAGCGAGACCCTGCACCATGCGGTACAGGGCGAGGTAAACTCGCCGCTACAGCATCAAATTGACCGGCTACCGGATGGCAGTGACGTCGGGGGCAGCACAGACCCGGCTCAGTTGCCGCCTGCAACAGACTACAAACTGTGTGACAGGATTGCTTCCACTTCCTTCGGACCGATGTCTTGGCGTTCTCCGAGAGTCGTCCAACCGCGATCTGCGAGGCGCTTGGAAACAGATTTGACGACATCCGGGGCCACGCCGTAATCCTTCAAGCGAGTCTTCACACCCACAGACTCGAAGAATGTCCGGGTGTTCCGGATGGCCTGGTCGATCTTTTCATCTTCGGCGCCTGTGCGAATGCCCCAGACGCGTTCCGCATATTGCAGAAGTTTGGCGCGTTTGCGTTGCTTCCCCTCTGCCAGGGTTCCGGGAAAGACGACAGCCAGTGACTGAGCATGATCCAAGCCATGCAGTACCGTGAGCTCGTGGCCGACCATGTGGCTCGTCCAGTCCTGCGGGACTCCGAGGCCAATGAGTCCATTGAGCGCCATGCTCGCACACCAGCACAAATTGGCGCGTGAGTTATAGTCGGCCGGGTTGGCAAGCGTCTTAGGCCCCTCCTCGATCAAGGTGAGCAAGATCGATTCTGCAAAACGGTCCTGGAGTGGGGCGTTCGCCGGGTACGTCAGGTATTGCTCGAGGACGTGCGCAAACGCATCCACGATGCCGTTACCCACCTGGCGTGCGGGCAGCGTGAAGGTCACCTGGGGGTCGATGATGGAGAATTTCGGGTAGACGAATGGGCTTGCGAAGGGAAATTTTTCCTGCGTACCCGCCCGCGAGACGACAGCAAAGCAATTCATCTCCGAGCCGGTAGCCGGGAGCGTCAACACCACGCCGAGCGGAAGGGCAGCGTTCACGGTCGCATTCTTGGCCGGAATATCCCAAGGCTCGCCTTCAAATCTCGCCGCCGCGGCAATGAAATTCGTGCCGTCCAGGACCGATCCGCCACCCACCGCGACCAGGAAATCGATGCTTTCGCGCTTCACCACTCCGACGGCCTTCATGAGTGTTTCATATTCGGGGTTGGGCTCGATGCCACCGAACTCGCTCACCGTGTGCCCTTGCAGATTGTCCATTACCTGGTCATAGACACCGTTCCTTTTGATGCTGCCGGCGCCGTAGGTCACGAGCAATCGCGCGCCTTCCGGGACCTCGCCGCGAAGTTTCGCGATCTGGCCCTTTCCGAAGAGAATCTTCACCGGATTCAGGAATTCAAAGTTCTCCATTCGTCCTCCTATTATTAGTCGCGCGTGCGGTGATGTGTCCGCCTCGCAGACATCAAAAAGAAGCTGTGAAAAAATAAACAATCTCACGCAAAGACGCCAAGGCGCAAAGACTCGCAAAGAACAACAGCTTTCTTTTCTTTGCGCCTTCTTGGACTTTGTCCCGCGTTGGCGGGATGAAATGCTTTTGCTCTTCCAGGGATTTTTTCACAGCTTCAAACCGATGTCTGCGCCAGCCGGCGAACATTATATGGTCCCTGGGTCGCATACACCTCGACAAAAACCGTCGGGGCGTATGCGCCACCCGCGATGCGCATGGGAATTCCGTGCCAGGGGGAGGCCCGCGCACGTTTTCGCTCGCGAGTTATTTTGCAAAAGCGGCCTTGGCAGCTTTCATGAACGCGTCCCGGCTCTTGGCGCCGTCACCGGGGAAGCCCGCGTGCTGGACCATCCAGATGTAGACAAGGCCGTGCTGGGGATCGATGGTCATGTTCGTGGCGTAAGCGCCACCGTGGCCGAACTCTCCGTTACCAGTACTCCAGCCCAAGCCGTAGTTTTCCGTGAGTGCGTCGGGAGTTTGCCTGCTGGTCATTTGTTTCACGGCAGCCTCCGAGAGGTAGCGCTTGCCGTCCAGCGCGCCGCCATCGAGGATCATCTGGCAAAACCGGGCGACGTCCGACGCGGTTGAAAACAGGCCACCGGCGGGCATCGGCTGGCGGGTCCGGTCGGTAAGCGGGTATCGGAGCTGCGTAATCGTGGTTTCTTCCAGACCGGTCTTGTCCGCGTTCGCTTTGTAAGATTTGGCCAGCCGCCGAACTTGCCGCGAGTTGGGCCAGAAGGTCGTGTCCTTCATCCCGAGCGGTTTGAAAAGGTGCTGCTCCATGAACTGCTCGTACGGCATCCCGCTCACCACCTCGATGATGCGGCCGGCGGTATTGATCCCAGCGTTGGAATACTTGTACTTGCTATCCGGCTCGAACTCCAGCGCCGACATGGCGTAGCTCCGAACGCGCGCGGCGAGTGGCAACAGGTCGAGGGTCGGCTGCTCCAGAGGTGAGCTGAACGGCAAGCCGCTGGTATGGCTCAGCACATTCTCAACCGTGATGGGGTGTGCCGGCCTCTTCAACAGCATGTGTTCCGTGTCTTTCTCCGCCGTCAACCACTGGCCTTTGAACTCCGGCAGATACTTCTCCACGGGATCGTCCACTTTTACCCTGCCCTCGTCCACCAACATCATCAAGGCGGCGGCCGTCATGGGCTTGGACTGGGAGGCGATCCAGAACAGCGCGTCCGTCCGCATGGGCCGCTTCCGGGAGATATCCATATACCCGACCGCCTCCAGGCTGAGCACCCGGTTCGACGACGCCACCAGTATCACCGCGCCCGCCAGCGTGTGGTTGTCCACGAACTGCTGCAAGGCGGCGACAATTGTCTTGGGCGATTCAGCCGCAGCCAGACGGGCCGGCGCCGCCATGGCGATTACACCCAGCGCCGCGAGCAGCAACCCGATGAGGCGGATGCGACCAACGACTGTCGACCCTCTTCCCGCGACCCTCGAGCGCGGAATCATATAAATCGCACTACGCTTCATCAGCAGCCTCCTTCGAGTTGTAGAGGCGATTTCACATCGCCACAACATGGCGACGTAAAGTCGCCGCTACACGGAAATGCGAACAACCCTGCGTGCAATGAGGACAGTGCCCGCATTTCCAACCTATGTTAAGCGGAATTTCCGATTTCAACTTTACCCTTTCGCGAAAACAATACGCGTGCCACCCTCTCAAGTCAAGTTCAGATCGACATAGCCGCTACGGTGACCGGGGGTTATGTGGAAGAAAGAACAGACCGAGATTCCTCGCTGCGCTCGGAATGACACAGGGGAGGGCGGACGTAGCTTGCCAGATGTCCCAACTCGGGGCGCAGTCATTCCCGCGAAGGCGGGAATCCACTTCGCGAATCCGCGGAAATGCGGTGTTGACGATTCCCGCTTTCGCGGGAATGACTGCGCCCTTCGAAAGCGGCAGGTCCAGCGCCCTGGCCCTCCGGACACAGGCGCTTACGCGTGCCACACGCCGGGGATGGCTTGCTGGCAGAATTTGCATTTGCCGTTGTGGATGTGCACCGTGCTGACGGTGTATCCGGTGCGTTCCACAACAATCTTGCGGCATTTGGGGCAATAGGTATTCTCGGCGGGGTGGCCCGGCACATTGCCAATGTACACGTAGTGAAGACCCTCGGCGTCGGCAATTGCCTTGGCGCGCTCGAGAGTGGGCACTGGCGTGATGGATAAATTCTTCAACAGATATTCAGGATGAAACTGCGTGAAGTGGAGCGGCACATCAGGACCAAGGTTTGCCTTGATCCACTGCGCGAGGCCGCGAAATTCCTGATCGCTGTCGTTCAGCGTAGGCACGACGAGAAAAACAATCTCCGTCCACTTGCCCAT
>PLWR01000551.1:4017-4139 GCA_003165615.1 Acidobacteriota bacterium
AGATGACCGGCTCGCTATAGGTGTATGCAATCGTGGGGCAGTCATAATGTTTTGCGAGTTCAGCGACGCGTTGCGGAGGAACATACTCGGAGGGAACCTGCTCGGGACGCGATTGCGAGATG
>PLWR01000548.1:0-7583 GCA_003165615.1 Acidobacteriota bacterium
GCGACGCCAGGTTGACGCTGTCGCCGATGACGGTGTAATTGAACCGGATTTTCGATCCCATGTTTCCCACCAGCATGGGGCCGGAGTTAATGCCGATACAGATTTCCAGGCGCGGCAGGCTCCTTGATGCCCATCCCTCCTGCAGGCGCTTCAGGCCCTGAATCATTTCTAGGCCCGTCAGGCAAGCCCGTAAGGCGTGGTCGTCCTGCTGATAGGGTGCCCCCCAGAAGGCCATGATGGCATCGCCGATGTACTTGTCCAGGGTCCCCCAATTCTTGAAAATCAGCTTGGTCATGGCGGAGAGATATTCGTTGAGCAGGTCCACCAACTGGGAAGGGGTGAGGTCTTCGGAGAGGGTGGTAAAGCCGCGAATGTCGGCAAAGACCGCCGTAAGCTCTTTTTCCTCCCCTCCCAGCCGCAGGGCTTCCGGCCGGTTGAGCATCTGGGTGATGAGGGCGGGATGCATGTATTGCGAAAAAACGCTGCGGACTTTTCTTTTTTCGCCTTCCTCAAAAAAGAACCGGTAGCTGATGATTCCGGCGTAGGTGACGAAAAGGGTGTTCATGGGGAGAAAATCGGTGATCCACATGTTGTGGCGCGCAAATAAGTAATAGGTGAGCCAGAAGTAAGCAAAGAGGGACCCGGTCAACAGCACCGTGGCGCGCAGGGGACTCAGGATACTAAACAGAAATCCCGCCCCCAGGCTGAATAGAAGCATAAAGCCGATGTCAGTCAGATATTCGGGCGCACCACGCCGAATGAAATGTTGATAGAGAATATCGTCAATCATGTTGGCGTGGATTTCCACGCCGGGAAAGGGGGGTTTGGGAAAAGGGGTGGGCATCATATCGCCAATCGCCGTGGCGGTGGCGCCGATCAGCACCAGCCGGTCACGAAAGATTTCAGGTTTCAATTTGCCCTGCACCACATCCGCCAGAGAATAGGTGGGGAAGGTGCCCGCGGGGCCGTCATAATCAAGCTGGACGAAGCCCTGGTGATCCGTGGGGATGGTGAGCGGGCCGAGGACGATCTTCTGCACTCCGGCGGGGTTAAAAATGATCTTGACCTGGTCCAGCGAGTTGTTGGTGTAGGCCAGGGTGGCGGCAACGTCCAGGGAAGGGTACAAGTTGCCCTGGAAGGATGCTACGGCGGGCTCGCGGCGGACGGTGCCATCGGCGTCCGGTTCGATATAGAAGAATCCGAAGTTCTTGGCAGCGGAGGCAAACTCCGGCAGATTGGGAGAAATACCCAGGGGTTCCGGAAGCATGGCATTTTTCGCGTACTCCGGGTGAACCGTTTGCGGATAGGCCTGGAAATAGAGGATGTCCATGAAGGCCTTCAGGCGTTCCTGGTTTTGCGACCTTGCATCCTCCGGCGGAATAAAGAAATAGCCCAAGATTGCGTTATCAAAGTGGGAAAGGGCGCCGGCGAACTGCTGGTCATTATCAGCGGCGGCCTCCCGAGACTTCAGTTTGGATTCGAAAGCCGGG
Organism: Acidobacteriota bacterium; assembly: GCA_003165615.1. The sequence continues at coordinate 1,491 of PLWR01000548.1, forward strand.
GTGTGCAAAGGCGGGGCGACCAATTGATCGTAGTCGCTCCGGACTGAGCGCAACGCCTCCAGGCCCGAGTTGGCGTCGGGTTGAGGAAAATTCATATCGAAGGCGATGACGCGCGCATGGGCTTGGCGCAGAAAGTCAACGGCTTGGGCAAAATTGCTGCGCGGGAAAGGCCAGCGGCCCAGCACATCCTGGCTCTTGGAATCAATGGCCACAATGACTACGGCAGGTCCCGGAGCGCGCTCCCCCCGCAGTTGGAAACGCACGTCGAGCGTCTTCAGCTCAATGTTGACGAGGAATTGAATGAAAGCATCGGGCTTGCTGGGAGGCCGTAAGTAAATCCTTCCATAGAGCGCCAGGCTGACGATACAGAGCAAGGCGCTGAGCAGAAATGTCGCCCGATTCTGCCGGCTGAACTGAGCCGTCCGGGAGGCGAGTTTGACAAGCTTTCCAAGCATGAACGGGATTCGGTTCGCGGTTCCAAGGTCGCTGAAACGTAGCATACCATAAGAGCAATATAGGCTTGAAGGGGATGAGATTCCTGATGGAAGGAAGCTTTTTTGCTTGGGGTGGGGAGCAAAGCGCGGATGGGGGGGGGGAAGCAAGTCAAAAGGCAAAGTGCAAAAGGCAAAGTGAAAATCAAATGGGTCCCGACCGGGCTTCGGGACCCATCACAGAAGAGGGAAACAACAGGCATCGCAATCGATCGCGGACCTCAGGGCGTTGTCGGAGAGGTCGTTCCGCTGGTGGCCAGCACCGCGCCGGTTGCGGCCCCGCCAATGGCAGCGCCTGCGGCCACGGCCACCCACACCAGGGGAATGTGCGTGGCGCCAATTGCCAGCCCTCCCGCTCCCGCTCCTGCCGTGGCGCCATTCATCGCCGTCTGGTTCAGCATGTTTGCCATCTCGGTGGGAGAGAATACCGGATTAGTGGGAGGTCCACCGAATATCACCGTCGTACACTCCTTGCGATGCAATTTAACTGTTTTGTTAATAGTCGGGCTGGAGCTTTTGACCACCGTGGTGCCTTTCACCCCGCAGACCCGCGTGTGCTTGTCATCGCTCTCCGCCACAAAAGAGGTGTCGATGGTTCCAATCACCGCGCTCTTGGTGCGGAGCTCGAATTTGCCGCCCGGGGCGGTAATCTTCTGCACGTTGGCCTCAACTTTTCCCGCGGTCAGTTCAATTATCGTTTGTTGCTTCTGAGGTTCGTGCTGCAGGATTTTGATCTCCGAGCGGGCGCCCACATTCAGGGTAGTGCCGTCGAGCAGGGTGATTTGCGCCCGGCCCGCTTCAAGCGTGCGCACCAGGTCATTCCAGTCGATCACTTGATTCAGTTGCAGGGGAAGCTCCTGGAGTTGCCCATCCCGCCGGATCACTCCCTTGGGAATGACCCTGTTGATTTTTCCCGCCACCTGGGGGCCACCTTGCGGACCCGCCTCAACGCGGGCCGATTGTCCCGCGTGCAGGAGCACGGGAGCCCCCTGCCCATGGATTTCCGCCAGCCCCCGTTTCACCGAAACAGTGGAGGTATTCTCGACGGTTGCCATCTCACATTCTGCCCCGAGTTGTGGGTCGCCTTGCACGAGCACGAATCCACCCGGGACTGCGACTTGAACAGGATCCACAAACTTTTCGTCAACGACCACGGTTCCCCGGCGCAGCAAGAAACTCGGGGCGGAGTCGCTGGCGAGCAAGACCACTTCCGTGTCAGCCAGCAGGACCGTGGAAGCAGGAGTTCGGAAACGGAGCCAGGCAGAGGATTCCTGAGCGGTAGAAATCACGTCACCCGGCAAAACCGTCGTCCCACTGGTGACCCTGGCGCTGCCCACGGACACCGTGCCCTTGGTCCACAAGACCCCCAGCCATGGTGCATCCGGACCCGCGCCTTGAAGCGCCTTCGTGCCCGCCAGGATGAGAAGCAGCGCCGTAACCACCCCAAGCGGCCTTTTCATGATGAGACTCCCTTTCACAGCACTCCCCTGCCCACGGAACCTGAAGGCGCTTGCCATCAACTCCCCCCGTCACCGCGCGGCGGGCCTAGCCGCCTTGTTATGAAGGACTTGGACGGAGTCCGCCTATTCACTTGTATCATGGATGGGCACCACGGTCAAGGTCAATGTTCAAGCGGGATTTCTGCGATAACGATAGTTCACGGCGCCGCCCACTGTGCTAAACTTCCTTCTATCCGAAAAGACGCTTGCGTCCGCTGGGACTCACCATGTCAAAGCCTTCCAAACCCGCTCCCAAGCACTTTGCTGTCAACCGGCAGGCGCAGCATTTGTACCACCTTTTGGACAGGTACGAGGCGGGAGCGGAGTTGACGGGGACGGAAGTGAAGTCGGTTCGGGACGGGAAAATTAATCTCAAGGACAGTTATGTGGACGTCAAGAAGGGCCAGGCTTGGCTGATAGATTGTCACATCAGCCCTTACGCGGCGGGGAGCTACTCCAATCATGAACCGCTTCGCGACCGGCGCCTTCTGCTCCATCGCCAGGAACTGGATAAGCTGGCGGGCAAGATTCAAGAAAAGGGATTTACGCTGATTCCCACCCGCGTTTATCTGAAGAAAAATATGATCAAGTTTGAGATTGCCCTGGCCAAAGGCAAGAAGATCTACGATCACCGTGAGACCTCGCGGCAGCGCACCATCGACCGCGAAGCCCAACAGGATATACACGAACATCGCCGGCGGCACCAGTAAGAAGAGGGGTTAGGGACTAGGGGTTAGGGATTGGTAAGGTTGCGGAGAAACTCATTGGCACTGTCATTCTGAGGAGCCAGCAGGCGACGAAGAATCTCGCATTGCCTTGAAAACGCTCAAAGCGAGATCCTTCGCTGCTGCTCAGGATGACAGTATGGGAGGGTTTTTCCGCAAGCTCTCAAGTTCCGGAACACCGTAGTAGGGAGCCCGGCATTTGGACTGGCTTTTGCAAGCACCAGTCGCAAAGCCCGAACCCCTAATCCCTAATCCCTAACCCGTGATCCCTAATTCTTCCAAGGAGTTTCAAACCGTGAAGACTGAATTTCGGCCCGAACCGTTAGCGCAACTTTCCGCCCCATCTCTGGTGGCTTATTGTTTCGAAGATGCGCCTTCCTCCAGCGGCACGGTGGAACGATTGCCGGAGGAAACCCGCAAACAGTTGCAGGAATTGCAAACCACCGGCGAACTTACCGGCAAGGCATTTGAATGTACGGTCCTGCGCTGGCCCACGGGGCTGGCGGCAGCGAAGCTGCTGGTGGTGGGAGCCGGTAAGCGCGAAAAATTCAGCGAGACGCACCTGCGCCACCTGGTGGGGGCAGCGGTCAGGAAATTGCGTTCGCGCGGGGGCCGGGAACTGGCGTGGATACTGGGTTCCACGGAGTCGAGCGCCGTGGCCTGCGTCGTGGAAGGCGCTCTGGTGGCCGATTACGACCCGGACCGCTACCGCACCGAGCGCAGTGGCAGTGAGAAAGGAATCGACAATCTCTGGCTGGCGACGGGCGGCGACGCGCTGCCGGCCGAGGCGGAAGCTGCCCTCCATCGGGGCCGCATTCTGGGCGAGGCGCAAAACTTCACGCGCGACCTGGTCAATGAACCCTCCAATCGCATGACCCCAACTAATTTGGCGGAGCGGGCCACCGAGATGGCCGCGCGCTTTGGCCTGGAGTGTGAAGTGCTGGGGCCGGAAGAAATCCAGGGCCTGAAAATGGGCGCATTTTGGGCAGTGGCCCAGGGAAGCCAGCAGGAACCTGCCAGGCTGATCGTCATCCGCTATTCGCCGCCGGATGCGCCGGAACAGCCCGTGATCGGACTCATCGGGAAGGGAATTACCTTTGATAGCGGCGGCATCTCCATCAAGCCCAGCGAAAATATGCACGAGATGAAGACCGACATGGCGGGCGGCGCCACCATGCTCGGCGTCATGCAGGCCATCGCCCAGCTCAAGCCGCGCATCCGCGTTACCGCCATCATCCCGGCAACGGAAAACATGCCCAGCGGCAATGCCTTCAAGCCCGGCGATGTCATCACTTCCATGTCCGGAAAGACCATCGAAATCCTTAATACCGACGCCGAGGGCCGCCTGGTGCTGGCGGATTCCCTGACGTACGCCAAGCAGCTTGGCTGCACCGTCCTGATTGATGCGGCGACCCTCACCGGGGCGGTCCTGGTGGCGCTGGGCAACCTCACCACCGGGGTCTTTGGATGGAATGAGGATTGGGTGAATCGCGTGCTGGCCGCTGCCAATGTGGCCGGCGAGAAGATGTGGCAATTGCCCGTGGACGACGACTACCGCGATCTTTACAAGAGTGCAATCGCTGATATGGCCAATACCGGCGGGCGTTATGGTGCAGCGATTACCGGCGCCATGTTCATCGGGGAATTCGCCGGCGATACTCCCTGGGTGCACCTGGATATCGCCGGCACGCGCTGGGCGAACGACGACAAGCCCTACCGCGCCAAGGGTCCTACGGGCCACGGCGTGCGCACCCTGGTGCACCTGCTGACGGATTTTGCGGGGTAACGGCGGCGCCGCTCATTTGATTTCAATCCCTCTCCGAGGGGAGAGGGTGCACGACGGAGGAGGGCGGGTGAGGGGTCTCTTCGCAGGTATTGCCTGCACGCCCCTGGGAGTTTGCGAAATCCTGGAAGAGGGGCGTTAAGCTCCACTCATCTCCCAGATGAGGATTCCCAACAACCTGGGTGGCGGCAGCTCTACATCCGGTCAGGAATTTCGATGCCCATGTGTTCAGTGGCCAGCGTCAGCGTGCGCTCCGTGAGGTGGACGAGGTACAGCAGGAATTGTTGGCGCAACGCGTCGGTTTCATTCAGGATGTGGAAGTGATGATAGAAATTGTTGAAGCCTTGCGCCAGGCGGAACGAGTATTTGGCCACCACGGCGGGCTCTTCGCTCGAGATTGCCTGCGCCACCATCATCTCCAATTGGCCGGCCAACAGGGTTAGCTCCCAAAACGCCGCGCCATCCTCTCCCTTATAAAACTCCTGCAATTGTTCCGGTGTAAAGACGCTGGACAGGTGCGCCGGTTGAAATTCCGGGGTCACCTCCTGGAATTTGCGAATGATATTCCGTGCGCGCACGATGCTGTATTGCAGGTAGGGTCCCGTCTCACCCTCAAAGGCCAGGGCTTCCTTGAAGTCAAAAGCAATGATCATCCGCCGCGTAAACTTCAGCAGGAAATAACGCAGTGCGGCCACGGCGATCTTGCGCGCGTAGTCCTGCACTTCGGCCGGATCCTGCGCCATGTTGCGCGAACCCACTTCCTCGGCGGCGCGGGCGATCAGCGTGTCGATCAAGTCGTCAGCCTTGACGCCCTGGCCTTTGCGCCCGGAAACCTCTACATAAGGACGCTGCCGGTCTTCGTCACTGAGTTTGACTCCCATCTCCTCCGCGCAACGCGCTGTCAGCCCCACGACTTCATAGGCAAAATGGTGAAGGTTCGCGGCGCGCTCGTGATAACCCAGCGTGTGGAACGCCGCCTTGACGATGTTCTGAAGGTAGGATTGCCGCGTATCGATTACTGCATAAGCAGCGCCGGCATGGCCAAAGGGCGGCGCGTCGGCGTGGCCCTTTACGTTGGTGCGCCAAACGCAATGGCCGTCGGGATAGCGATGGAAGGGGGCGTATCCAAAATCTTTTCCCAGCAGGGCGAACTTCCAGAGATGGTAGGCAATGTCTTTGCCGACGTAGGTCACGGTGCCGTTGGAACGCACGATGATTTTGATGTCGTCCGCGTCGGGCGTCTCGCCTTCTGCCTCCGTCGAGGCGTCGCCAAGATCCATCACCCAGCAGCCCGCACTCTTGCCTTCGGTCTCAAAGCGAATGGCTTTCTTTTCCTTAAGCAGCTCGAACGCGGCGCTCCAGAACTGGAGTTTTAGAATCTCGCTTTCCTGGGCCAGCAAGTCATACTCGATGTTCAGGCGCAGCATCGTTTCCAGATGGGCGCATACGATGGCGGTGGAAATCAACTCCGCCATGGCCGCGGTTTCGCCGTGTCCCTCTTCGATATCCTTCAGGGTTTGGGCGCGCAATTTCAGCACTTCCTTGTCGTCTTCATAAAGCTGGAAAACTCGCGCGTAGAGGTCCCAGCAGTAGTA
>PLWR01000548.1:7661-9449 GCA_003165615.1 Acidobacteriota bacterium
TGATGCTGGTGTGTTCCACCAGAATCTTTACGCGCGCGGTTTCCGTAGGGCCGAACGGGATTCGGCCCCCCGTTGAGCTTTCCCGCAGAGCAAAGAGCCGAGCGGCCGTTTGCCCTCGATGCAGGTGAAAATTCAGGTAACCGGCGCCGGCCACGGTGACGCGCTCCACTCCCTCGAGATTCGAGACCAGGGGAACGAGTTGTTCGGCGATTTTGCGCGGCGCCTGGCGCAACTTTTTGGCCAGCTCAAAACAACCCGCCAGAGAGATGTCTCCCATTTCCAGGTTGGGAGGCGAGTCCAGCGCAGGCGTGTCAACTTCCAGATTGAACTTCGCGCGCACCGCCTCCACAAACTTGGATTGTATCCTGCGTTGAATCTCCGGTAACAATGAACGCTCCCTGTGCTGCTGTCGTTGGATGCTGATTCGAGTACTGGGTAAATTTAATGTAGGGGCGGGGAATTTATCCCGCTCTTATCGGGACGCCGCCATAAGGCGAGGTAAACTCGCCGCTACATCATCAGATTGACTCCAACCCAAATTCGCCGGGCAAGCCTTGTGCGGCCTTTACGGTGCAAGTGGCGGTCGCTGCGATAGATATTAAATTATAGCAGAGACCTCCGAGCGGCGGAGCATCCCTTTGCCCGGCAAAACGCGTTGGGCGTCGGCTGAACAAGCTGCGGAAAAACTCCTTGGCACTGTCATTCTGAGGAGGTCGCCGCGGCGACCGACGAAGAATCTCGCATCGTCTTGAAAACGCTCAGAGCGAGATCCTTCGCTGCTGCTCAGGATGACAGCATTGGGGCGTTTTTCCGCTGCCCGTTAAGGAGCTTGGTGATCGTATCGGTGTCGAGTGAGTAGCTCGTCATTCCGTTTGGGTAGGACTGAAGGGGATGCGATGGTTTCGGAGGTCGTCTTCAAATCCGGTCCACCACTCCTCACCACGATTATCGGGTGTAGCAAGCCAGGAATCGAGCCACTTGAGAAGCTGTCAGGTGTCCGTGGTCAGTGGTCCGTTGCCAGCGGTGCGCGGAGATCGATAGCCATGAGCCACTGACGATTGACAACGGATCACGGACAGCATTGCAACGACCCGATGATCCGATCCGGTCCGCGTCTGTCCGGTCCGCGTCTTGACTTTGCCCATCCCTTCTATTAGCATCATGATGAATTGATGAGCAGGTCTTATCCTTCCACTCATGCCTACCGGCAGCAATCGGTTGAATCCCGTGCCTAGCGCATCCTTTGAAATGGAGGGGTGTCTCACACTTCGAACCCTATGATTGCCAGTGTCAAAATACGCAAGGGAGTTCCGGCGCTTGTGGGCACCTATGATGGCAACCTGAAGCTCTTCGAGCGATGTTTCCAGGTTTCCGCGCATTTGGGCTCGGAGTCGTTTGAGATCGAAGGCGAGGAAGCCAACGTGCGTCGCGCCCAACGCATGGTGGAGGAATACTCGGTCCTGGTGGAGAACGGAACGCGCTTTGAGAACGCGGAAATCGAAGGCTTTCTGCGCATCATCAGCCAGGACCCGGAAGCCAGCCTGAAGGGTTTGGCGGAAGCTGGGCGGCCCCGAAGCTTCGGCAAGAAATCGATCGCCCCCAAGGGCTTGAACCAGCGCCTGTACGTTGATGCCATGGAACGCCACGACATGGTTTTTGGTATTGGACCGTCGGGCACCGGCAAGACTTATCTGGCGGTGGCGATGGCGGTGGACGCGCTGCTGACCAAAGAGGTCAGCCGGATCATTCTGGCGCGGCCGGCGGTGGAAGCGGGCGAGCGTTTGGGAT
>PLWR01000413.1 GCA_003165615.1 Acidobacteriota bacterium
GCAAGGAACTCGGTCCACACCGGAATCGCACCTTTGAAAAGCACCGTGTCCGAGTTTCCGAGCGGCCCCATGCGCAGGAAAAAGTCGTAACCATCGGGATTGTTGAAAATGAAATGCCTGCCGCCATCGTGCAAAGGGTCGTCGGATTTCTGCTCCATCCCGTAGATGAACCCCACATTTTGTGAGAGGAATAAAGCGCCATTGTGGTGCAAATCATCCCCCATGAACCAGTCGGAAACAGGCGCTTGCGGCGATGCTGCTTTGAGGGCGGGGTGCGAGTTGATCATCGCCATCGAAGTGTAGAATCCGGGGTAGGAGATGCCGATCATGCCGACTTTGCCGTTGTTATTCGGCACATGTTTCACCAGCCAGTCAATGGTGTCCCAGGCGTCGGAACTTTCGTCCGTGTCCTTCGGTCCTTTGTTCGGGTTGAACGGACGCACCTGAACATATTCGCCTTCCGAGGCGTAACGCCCGCGGACATCCTGCATGACAAGAACAAACTTGTCGCGAGCCAGGATGGCGAATGTGCCGCTGAGGTCATTGTAATTGTCCGCGCCATAGGGCTTCAGCGCATAAGGCGTGCGCGTGAGCATGATGGGCCATGCCTGCGAATCGTCTTTAGGCACATAGACGCGGGTGAACAGCCGGATGCCATCCCGCATCGGAATCCTATGCTCGTATTTTGTATAATGCTCGGCCAGCCATGGGGCGTTGCTGTCGGCAGAAATCTCCTCGGTCGCCCGAAGGGCGCCACTGTCGCACAATAGCAAAAACATCAAGCCGAGGATAAGGCGGGGAGAGATATTCATCGGTCGTCATCTTACGCGCGGATTTGGTGGCGACAAATAAAAAAACAGGACGAATTTTTCCCGGGACATTGTCCAACAAGAAAGGCCGCATCTTAACAAATCCTGGAAACCCTCAACCCAACCGGCACGGTCAAGGTTCGCCGTGTTCACTATATGCGCCGTCCTCCAGGGAGGGATCCCACCAAAGCAATCCTTTGCCACCAGGTCCGGACCCAAGCTGGCGGGCGATTGCGTTGAAGACGTTTGTGTTCATATAATCCACGTGGCCATCAAGGGCGAGAATGTTGCCCCCGTTGTGGCCATGCAGAGGGCCGATGCCTTCTCCGCCAACGGGCGGTTGGGTTGGCAAGTTGGCCCCATCATTGAACTCAAGGGGGCCTGGACTTCCGGGTGCTAGAGAGTTTTCGTCCGGTTCCCACATCAAGTAGCACATGGGAGTCCATGCATCGGTGATCTTGCACGTCACGGCCGCATTGCCGTTGCCCGGATCGGTGAAATTGTTCACCACGCCATTCATGACATAGCTTGAAAGTTTGTTTTGCCGCCCGTCTCCTGCCTCGGTTCCAATACTGGTGATTTGAGCGTAATCCTTGCTTTGGATGTCCACCGGACACAAGTAAGCGTTTTGGCTGGGCATGTAAGGCCACCAAAGCCCGGTTTTCCAAGCTTCAGACTGAGCGTGTCCCGCAGGCATGAGGAATGGGTCCGGAATCCAACACGAAGCCGAGATCTGAGGCACGGTGTTGGGAATGGTGTAAAGCCAGCCGCCAGGCGTTACCGCGCCGGTGCCACCGTCCCAATTGGGCCAACACATGACATCCCTGCTGTCCGTGACGTACATGTGCATGGCGGCGGCGAGCTGCTTTTCGTTGCTGGTGCAGGTCGTTTTTTGCGCCTGGTCCTTGGCCCTGGCCAGGGCGGGCAAGAGCAATGCGGCCAGAATCGCAATAATGGCAATGACGACAAGCAATTCGATGAGTGTAAACGCGCGCTGGGAAGACCGCCGGCAGGTTTGTTTTTTCGACTGCGCTACCATAAGGTTCATATTTTTAAAAATTCTCACACTGTTTATACGTGTAATATGAATCGGCCATCAAACCCTTTCAACCCCCATTTTACTGTCTCCTCAGGGAACATCCACATCCGCTTTGGCCAGTTCATGGGGCAGGCTTGAGATGGCGTTCCGTCGAAACGAGGATATGGTTTGGCTCGGTCTCTGCGCCTGGTTTGACAAAGAACAGCAACCCCGCGCTTGCCTTCAGGCCCGATGTAAAAACCGCAAAAATCCTACTGACCGCAGGCGACCGGGCGAAAGCTGGCGCATAGGAACCCGGCGACCGTGTCGTCAATTACCAGCGCCTTGAGCAGACCTCCACGGATGGCGGCGGTAATGGCGGCGGAGCGATCGCCACCGGCCACCACCCCGATGACATGGGGGATTTGGCGAATCTGCTTCAAGTCAATGCTGAGGACACGGTTACGCAACGGCGTGTCGCACTCCCTGCCGTTCTTGTCGTAAAACCGACCGCAGATTTCGCCGACGGCGCCACAACGGGCCAGCTTTTTCATATCTTGAAAGCTGAGCACGTGGCGGGCGGCGAAAACAGAATTAGTCAGGGTGCCGACGCCGACGATGGCGACGTTCGCGTGGGTGAAACACTCGCGCACGGAGCGAATTTGGGGGAGGGCATGGAGCGCATCGCGGATTTTGCGATTCGTTACGAACGCCGGGCTGTTGAGGCTGAGGAAGTGACCCCCGCTGCGCCGGGCCAGAACGCGGCCCAGCTCGAGGGCATCTTCCGGGCCGACGTTGGAGTCAATGCTCCCCATGGCCTGAACGACCGTGAGGTGGAGTTCTTGGTTCTCCGGCAGGTTCTGCACCAGTTGGCGGATGGTCCGGCCGCCGGAAATGGCGACGATGCTCTTGTGCGGCAGTTGGGCGGCGACGAAAGGAGCCCCGAAATGGCCGACGATGCGCCGGGCATCCTCTGCGGATGTGTCCTTAATCGTCTTGATGACCGCGACGGCGCCGAGACCGAATTCCTTGCCGAGGGTTCCTTCGAGCGCGTGGTTGCGCGGTTCATATTCCGCGCCCAAAATGCGCACAATGCCCCGTTCCCGCGCGGCGGCCAGCAGGCGGGACACCTTCGCCCGGGAGACTTTAGTAAAGCGGGCTACCTCGCTCTGGTCCAGACCGTCCACATAGTAAACTCGCGCGGCCAGGCGCAATTGCTCGTCTGAGTAACTATTCAAAGTCATGATTTAGGATAACTCGACGGCAGACTGGGTGTCGAGAGCTTTCGCTCGATCTTCGAATGTTGGAAGCGTTGTTGCATCACCATTTTGCCGTCGAGGTCGTTTAACGTAAACGTAAGTTCCTCCCGCGTCGCGGTGGCAATGATGCTCAGAGCTTGGGCGGGATCGGGACCCCCGCCGATGAGTTGGGCGTAAGGGTGTTTGTCGTTTCCGGGGAAAAAGGCGTGCTTATGCGTGTGGCCGGAGATGATGACATCAACGCGAGCTTTCACAAAGAGGTCGTGCCACTTGGCGCGGCCGTCTTCGCAGATCCACCCATTGTTGATTTTGCCTTGAGCGTTCTTGCCCCAAACGGTGAGCCAGCGGGCTGGAACCTCCGTATCCCAAAACAAGGGAATGTGCAGCAGGATGATGCGGAAGGGGGCAGAGGCGAACGCAGGGTCGGTGATGGCGTTCATAAGGAAAGAGCGCTGCAACGAGCGATACGCCGCGAAATCGTTCAGGCCACCATAATCCAGTTGGTCGTCCGGCTTGTCCTCCCCGGTGTCCAAGACAATGGCGGCGACGGGGCCGTGGCGGAAGGCGTAGAAGTAGTCACCGTTTGGTCCCGTGACGTAGCGGGCCAGGGTGCGGGCATCGCGGCCCCGGACATCGTGGTTGCCCCGGGTCATCATGAAGGGAACTGTGGCCGCGAATGGCTGCTGAGCCGGCGCCAGATAGTTCGGGATGATCTTGGACTCCAATTGGATGTCGTTGGTGACATCGCCGTTCCAGAAGAGGAAATCCGTCGGGCTGGCGTTGAGGTTCTGGGAGAGCTTCGTGACCGTAGGAATAGTCTCGTGCGTGTCGTTCCAGATTGTGAAACTGACTTTGTCAGCGGCAGGATTCAACGTGCGAAAGGAGCAAATTTCGGAGTAGATTGCCTTGCCCGGTTTGATCGAATAGACGGATTCATAGTTGAGGGGCTTGAGGCATACCCGGTAGAAGCATCGCGCACCAGGTTTCAGCCCGATGATGCAGAAGGGGAGAATCTTCTCCGAAAGCGGGAGCTGGCCACGGGAGCTGCCTTCGGCCCGCTGGCCGAGGGCTTCGGTAGGACCGTATTCTACCCAGCCGGTGGCCAGAGCGTTCGGGAGGGCGACGATGGCGACGGAGTTTGGGGTGGGGTTGAGCAACACAACAGCTGCGGCGAACGCGAAGGGTTCGGTGGTGAGCGCAGGCTCGGCGAGCTGCGCGGCGTGGACGGTGCCGCCGACCAGCGAGGCGGAGGCAAAAGCGGCCGTTGTGTGAAGGAACTCGCGTCGTTTCATGATGGGATTTTCCCTTACAGGCCGTGCCGCCGCCGATAGGCCGGAATCTGG
>PLWR01000222.1 GCA_003165615.1 Acidobacteriota bacterium
GGATGAGTCAAGTAAGTTATTGCCTTAATTTGCGGCCACGGCGGCGGGGGCGTCTAACTTAAGAGCAAAGTAACCGGGGCGAGTGCGCACAATCAACTTGTTCCGGCTATGAGGTTGAAAAGCATCCACCCGGATGTTGCGGAAAGTTCCATCCTTTTTGATGTTACTGGGGCGATAGACCAGGGTGTACTGGTTGCGGATGTCGCTGGCAATCTGGCGGCAGGTGGTCTCGACTTCGTCGAGCGACTTGGGAAAGTAGGGCTCTCCACCCGTGGCCTCGGAAAGATCCTTCAGGACTTTGGCGGCGCGATGAGCTTCCCCGCCCCGGCCTTTGAACAGGCCGCTGGTATCCTCCGAGCCCAGCAAGCCAATGGTATAAACAACAGCGCTGGATTTCTGGGCTTTGCTCATGAGTTCTTCCAAGGTATAGCGGCTGGCATTATCCTCGCCATCGGTGATCACCAACAGAACCTTTTTGTCGCGATTGCCCAGTTTGAGGTGATCCAGCGAGGCGATAACGGCGTCGCGCAATGCCGTGCCGCCGCGCGAATCGATCTTATCGAGCGCTGACTTCAAGTCCTCAATCGTACTGGCAAAGTCTCCGGGGGTATCGAGGTAATAGACATCGTTAAAATTCACCACAAAAACCTGATCCTGGGGGTTGGAAGTCTTGGCGAAAATAAGCGCCGCCGCATTCACCGCCTGGCGCTTGTCGCGCATGCTTCCGCTGTCGTCGATAACGATGCCCATGGTGACGGGGACATCGGCGTGCGCGAAGTGGGTGAGGGTTTGGGGGGCTCCGTCCTCAAAGATGTGGAAGTCGTCCTGCTTGAGATCGTTGGCGATGTGGCCCTTCTTGTCGATCACCGTGGCATGCAGAACCACCTCGTTGACATCCACACTGATGGTATATTCCTTCCCTTTTTTCTCCACGGAAGGTGTGCGGGGAGCCGCCGGTTGCGGGGCTTGTGCGCCCAGGACGAGGAGTGGACACAAGAAGAGGGCAAGGAATCCGCTCCGGTCAAGCAGGTTTCGGCAATTTGAGCTATTGAGTAGGCGCATAATAGCCAGTTCGAGAGTATACCTGAAGAGGCGGCAATCCTTTGGGCGGGCTCAGCTTAACCCGGATGCGCCGCCAACGGCCGTCTCGAATCAGATTCGAGGGCTTATAGCCCAGCACGTATTGGTTGCGCAGTTCGATGGAGATTTTTTCCGCGATATCGGGCAATTCATTGGTGTTTTCAACGCTGAACATGCGGCCCCCCGAGACTTCCGAGAGCTCCGCAAGCAGACCCGGGCCGCCGGCTTCCTCCGTCGTGCGCGCCCGTGAGGCCATCGGTTCGAAAATGCCGACCGCGTAAATCTGAACGTCGGATTCCTTTACCGCGCGCTTGATATCACTCTCCGTATACCGGCTGTGGTTGTCACCCCCATCCGAAATCACCAGGAGCGCGCGACGGTTGGTGGTGGCCTTCTTCATCTCGCTCAAGCCCAGGTAAATCGCGTCCAGAAGCGCCGTCCTTCCACCGGATTTTACCGTCAGCAGCCGGTCTTGCAAGTTCTCATACTTGCCCGTGAATCCCGAAATCATGTCCGGCTGGTCCGAAAAACTGATGAGCATAAACTCATCCTGGGGGTTGGATGTCTTGAAGAACTGAAGGGCTGCCTCCTTGGACTTCTGGATTTTATCGCCCATCGAACCGCTGCAATCGAAAATCATTCCCACCGAGATGGGAGCGTCTTCCGTCGAGAAGGCAACAATCTTCTGCTCCACCTTTTCATCATAGACTTGGAAATTTTCCTGGTCGAGGCCGGTCACGATCCGATCGAAGGGATCGGTGACGGTCACGTTTACGACCACCATGTTCACATCGACCTGAAAGGGCGCAACATGGACGGGAGGCGTGCGGACGGTGATGTGCGCGCCCGCTTGGGCATCGGGCGGCGCGGTAGTGGGCTTTTGGTCATCCGTACCACACCATACCCCTGTTGCCACCAAACCCGCCAAGGCCATCGCGGCTAGCCCCTTCAGGGGTGCGCGGTGCAGTGAAAGAGCTGTCATATCAGCAGCCCTCTGGGATTAGACCCGAGCCGCTACCCGCCCCGATGCAGGTGCAGCACATCATCGCAGCTTCACTTCGAGAAGATTCTAGCACACTTCCCCAGCGGTTGTTGCGGCGTGCGAACTCGCGGCTTGATGATTTTGCAAAATGATTACATTCAGATCATCGCTTCGCAGGTCCGGGGGGACTTATTTTGATCAAGGTCAAGAGCTGGGGCGGTGGGGTAGTGGTATCATTGGCGGGACGCGAACGCTGCCTGATGCAGTCATTCCCGCGAAGGCGGGAATCCACTATGCAAACCATTGAAAATGCGCCGCCAACGAACTGGATTCCCGCCTACGCGGGAATGACCGGTTTTCCGAAGGGGATTTCCATTCCAAATGACACCAGCACCGGCGGTGGGATTAGCTTGGTGGCGGCTGGCGTTTAACATCTCATCAAATTGCAAAATCATGGCAAACAGGCGCAGCGGCGATTTGCCATTGACAGGCAAGGTGAGCTGACGGATAATTGTCCGTACCGATTCCTTCCGTTCATAATCAACTTCGGTACATGGGAATATGCAAATTTGGCTGCGTCGGCAAAGCGTGACGCAGGCCGCACACCATGTTTATATACCGGATCGTCAATCTTAACTCACAACTTATGGAGGCGTATG
>PLWR01000402.1 GCA_003165615.1 Acidobacteriota bacterium
GGTGAGCATCGCCGCGCACGCCGCTAAGGTGGCCGTGGACGGCCTGATGGCCAGCATGGATAGCGCCGGGGGCAAGTCGAGCGCCTTTTCCAATAAGATGTTTCAGGCGGCGAACGCTATGGCCGCCATGGCGAAGCAGGCGCAGGATGCCGCCGACAAAGGGGAAACCGTCGACCCGGCCCAACAAATCGCCGGCATGGTGCAGATCGCGGCGGCGGCCATCTTGACCTACAAAGAGCGGTCCATCCTGGAAGCGGTTTATTACGCGGCGAAATCCGCGGCGGCATTTGCCAGCGGCGATTACTGGGCAGGCGCGGAATATGCTCTGGCGTCCGGACTGTTTGCGGAAGCGGCGGGGACCGCCAGTAAAGCCGCGTCCGCCACTGGGGGCGCTAGTAGCGCCACGGGCGGAAACCAATCAAGCTACGGCGGCGCACCAGGGGGTGGCGCGGGTGGCGGCGGTGCGGGCGCCGGCTCGAAGGGCGCCACGATTATCTGGCAGCAGACCGGACCGATCGGCAATTGCCCAACCTGCATGGCCAACTTTGCTCGCACCCTGGCCGGAGTGCAGAACGCCCTAGTGGGAAGCGGCCAGCTAAAAATCGTGGCCACCACCGCCATAACCAAGGGACCGACGCAAACATGAGAAGGGCAGAGAAGGGCAGTGAAAAAAGCAGTGGGCAGTGGATAGTGGATAGAGGACAGAGCCTCTGTGCACTGTCCACTGTGCACTGCACTATCCACTATCCACTGTTCACTTTTTCCTATGATTCCCGCTGACGCCAACTGGCAATCCGCCTGCCCGCAGAATGTGAATGCCGCGGTGTCTCTGGTGCACGTCCTGAGCTTTCCGGGGCTTCCGGGGGTGGGGCCGTTTGCGTTTTGCTCGCCCGGATCGCGGTCCCCGGGCTCTCTGCCCTACATCTCGACCATGGCCGGCGGCGGCATGGAGTCCGATGGATTGCAGTGCACGGCCACCAATGCCGCCCTCACCGTGGAGATTCTCGATTACGACCAGATTTTTACCAGCGCGCTTGCCGCCAACACGTTTGAAGGCCAGCAGGCCATGCTTACCAGCGGCTTTATGGGCCTGGGCCAAGCCGACTTCATCCCCTGCGGCACCTACATTGTGGACACGGTGGAGCCGCTGGAAGCGAACCTGAAGTATCGCCTTAATTTGCGCGACAAGGGCCTGCTGATGGAGCAGACCGTATGGCCTTACGGCAACAACGGCTGGCCGACGTCCTCGGCCAATCCCCTGAGCGTCATCAGCGATCCCATGTCGATCCTGAACGCCATCATGGCGGCGTGCGGATACGGCTCCGGCGACCTTAATACCCCCGTCATCAGCGCCTACCAGCAGGGCCTGTTCTACGGCTGCACCATGGATTTCAGCATCACCCAGCCGCCCCAGGCCAAGGCGTGGCTGAGCCAGGAAATCTATAGCCCTCTGGCGGGGTTTGCCTTCTGGAATTATGCGGGCAAATACACCCCGCACTTCCTGCTGCCGCAAGGGCCGCCCACCGTGGCCAGCTACCCGGTGTTCACGCCGCGGTCGATTCGCGACCCCATCCCCGTGCCCGGGGCGGGGCCGTATTGCGCTGCCCTGATGATGATGATGGATTACGATGGGCAGAACTATAACACCCAGAACCTCAGCACGGATACCGCGGGCCTGGCGCTGTACGAAGGCGTGGTGCAAATCACCAACCGGCAAAGCCGCGGGCTGCGCAGCGCCAATGGCGGCTGCATGTTTGCCGAGCTGGCCGCCAGCGCCACCTTCCGCCGCTATGCCGTGAAGCCGTGGATCCTGAACTATACGTCGTTCTGGCCCTCGATCGTGCTGGAGCCGGGCGACGTGGTGCCCGTCACCCACCCGCAGATTCCTATTAAAGGCGTGGGCATGGGCTTTGTGAACCGCTGGTTTGAAGTGCAAAAGAAAGAGCCGAACTGGGTCGACGGCACCGTGGATTTAAGCCTGATCGATGTGAATTGGATGAATGCGACGCAGAGGGTGATCGCGCCCAACGGCACGCCCAACTACGCCGGCTCAAGCGCCGCGCAGCGGGCGGAGTACTTGTACCCCGACCAAGGGCAGATGGTCTATTGATGGTGGTGGCGCGGCGGTAAGAAGGCGAAACTCGAAATTCGAAAATCGAAAATCGAGGCGAGTTTCGAATTTCCAGTTTCGAATTTCCAGTTTCTAGTTTCTAGTTTCGAATTTCCAGTTTCTGGTTTTGTCCGGTTGTCGCGAGGTTTCTTATGGCAGTTTCCTGGCCCACAATTCTCTACGGCGGATCGCTTTGGCTGCCTTCCGGCATGACGGCGTGGTATCGCGCCGACCTGATTCCCAACCTCGTCAGCACCCAGCCGGTGGCCACTTGGCCCGACCAGAGCGGCAACGGCTACAACGCCACGCAGGCTACGCAGTCCGATCAGCCGCTTTTCTATGGTAACGTCCAGAACTATCTTCCCGGAGTGCTTTTTAACGGCAGCTCGGATTATATGGCCACCGCAACCTTTACGCTGAATCCGCCTTGCACGATCTTTGCGGTGGGGCTGAACACGGATAATACAACGCGGCTCTTTGTGGACGGTTACTCGGCCAGCAGCGCTGAGATCATATCCCTAAATTCGACCACATTTCAGGTGAGAGGGAGCATTAATCTAACCGTGGCCAGCATGGCGAATCTCGCCGTGCTGTGCGGGGTTATGAATGGCGCTTCTTCGCTGGCTTCCTACAACGGAAGTACGGCTGCTGGCACTGTTTCCGCCAGCACCCCTGCTGGTCTGACGCTGGGAAGCATCGGCGGAGGTGGGGGATTTGTTTTGAATGGCCCCCTGCTCGAAGTAATTGCCTTCAACTCCGCCCTCTCCACCGCCGCGCGCCAGCATGTGGAAGGCTACCTGGCCTGGCGATACAACCTTCAGGCGCTGCTCGCGGGCGGCCATCCCTATCAAACCGTGCCGCCCACCGCAGGCAATCCGTGGGTAGCGCTGAATTTCGTGAAGCCGCCGAAAAATGTGGCGGCTTATGATGGCGACCCCGTCGCCTACCATGGGCGGTCGAATTATGGCACGCATTGGAGCACAATTTCCCGCGTCGACCACTTCACCTCTTTCGATATGCCCTTCGTGGTGGGGGGCGCTGACGCCCAGGCGTGGCAGCAGTTCCTTGACTATGCCGCCACCGGCAACGCCTTCTGGTTCGTGCCCAATTCCGTGGCCGCGCCGCAAGCGCCGTTTTTCTACGATAAAGGCCGCAAAAAGCTGGCCTGGCGGTCGCTTGGAATGTACAAGCTCGACACCTATGAAATGACGCAGGTAATCACATGAGGAAAGCAGTGGACAGTGAACAGTGAACAGCGCCTCTGTGCACTGTCCACTGTCCACTGCACTATCCACTATCCACTAAGCACTGGCCACTGATTTTATGGGTTCTGGCGGTCTAATTCTCGAACAGATGCCGGGATGGCTCCCGCAGCCGGATTCGTTTCTCACGGCGGGTACCGGCATCAACGGCCTCGCGTTCTCCCGCATGCAGATGAATGCGGACTTCGCCGCCACCGGCTTCGAGGTGTTTTACAGCGAGATGGTGGATGGCGGCACGCTTGAGCTGCCGCAATCCATGGTGACGGGCTACCAGTATTCCGCGTCGGAAATCATCAATTATTGGGAGTTCCGCTCCACTGTGCGGGACATCACCGGGATCCCGCTGGCGAACGGCGGCATGCTGATCTGTAACCTCTGGGTGGACCCGTATTCACTCGCGGTTTCGAGCGGCATCAACTACCTGGTGCAGGGCGGCGCCAACACCCCCGAGCGCGATGGGCGCCTGGCCTGCTGGCAGATTTGCCAGCGCGGCCGCGGGCTGCTCGCTTCCCCCGGCTACACTCCCGTGTATTCCTACCTCGCGGATTCCGCCTTCGGCAGCTCGCCGGCGCTTACCCAGGCGCTGGTGCAGCAGTTGAACGATAACGCCATGGCCGCCGCTTCGCGCAAGGAAGCGTTTACCGATTGCGGTACTGGAACCGCGTGGCAGGCGGGTTACGGCGTGGCCGAAGGGTACCAGGTAAAGCCCACCATCTACCACGCCAACGGCTGCTATTACACCGCCCTCACTAACGGCACCACGGGCGACGTGGAGCCCGCCTGGCCCAGCCAGCTTGGGTCCATCTTCTGGGACGGCAGCGTGCTGTGGGACTGCACCGGGCAAGGCTTCCAGAACGGCCAGACGTTTGCCCTGCCCACCTCCTGGGACGGCCACACCTATCTCGCCAGCGAGTTCGTTGGCGGCCTGTGCAGTTGGATAACCACGGGGCAGCCCAATGGCACCGGCCCCTCCGGCAGCGGGCGCCTGCAACGCCTGCAAAAGAGCATCAATTCCTCGCGCCTGGTCAGCACCACGGTGACGTACTGGGATGGCAACGTCCAGAACATCGGGAACAATGCCGGCCTCGGCCCCAATGACGGCCTGGTGAACGTTGTGGGCTTCTTCCAGCGCGCCGTCGCCGCCCAGCCGTCAGAGCCGCCTCCGTACAACGTGATGCAGGGCAATGAATTCATGTCAGGCTCGGTGGTGACGGCCGCATCGGGCGCGAAGCTCCTTGAGGACCTGAACGAAAACATCAACAATGCCATCGCCCGCCCCACCTTCTTTTTGGAGTCGGCGGTGGCCTCGGGATCAGCCCCGGCGCTGCCCACCGATCCTGTCATTTTGTACCCCTATGCGCGTTCGGAATGCTTCAATATTTACGCCCTGGATGACACTGGCGCGGCCACCGGCGACCAGGCGCTGCGCCTGTTCCAAACCACGCTCGATCCCGGCTCCGGCCTGGTGACGCTGCGGGTCGATTACAACACCGGCGGGGGCCAGGTCACCAGCACCAATGGCTTCCTGGACGTCATCACCGTGGCGGCGCGCGCTTCTTACGTGATGCTGAATGGCGTGGCCGTCTTGAACCTGACCGGGTCGGCCGTCATCACCCCCATGGGCGGCGGCAACATCATTCCCAATGGCGGTTTTAATACCTGGAATACGCTGCTGAAAACCACCAGCCAGGTGGTGGCGATCCCCGCCGGCTGGACGGAAAGCAATAGCACTCAGGACGGCTACACCACATCGTGGCAGCCCGGCAACGTGGGGCCGTATATGGTGGGCCTGAACGTGGGGAACGCCCACGCCCCGGCTTACAATCAATACGTATCTCTGCTCTCCTATCCCGTGGGGGTGGCTTCAGGCAACCTTTATTCCTGGCAGATCTGGGCGAAAGCCAATCCGACGATCTCGACCGGGCTGCGCTTCCGTATCCACTTCCGCGACATCAATTTTGCCAATGACGTCTACTTCGATCTGGTCCCGCTCCAGGGCCAGGGCACAAGCTGGGTAAAGTTCTCAGGGCAATTCACCATTCCCCAGCCCGGCGATACGGTGGTGACGGCCACCGGCGCCCAGAAGACGCTTTCCGGCGCCGCGCCCGCGCAGCTCACCTACATCTACGCGGAGATATGGAACTACGAGCCCAATGTCAGCAGCACCATCTACTTTGGCCTGGTGGACATTGAAAACCAGACGCCCGCGGCGTCGCTTGTCACCACGGCTGCGAACATTGTTGACGTCAACGGCAATGCCTATAACCCGCTGGTGGCGTCGGCCTCCACGATTGTGGTAAGCCCGTTCTGGTACCAGAGCGGCGGCGTGCTGGTTCCATGCCTGCAAACGGGCGCGTACACGATTGCGGGCCTCACCAACAATACCGCGTATCTGGTCGGTTTTCTTGATCCCTCGCTGCGCGGCGGGGCCATCACCCCCATCGCCACCACCAATATGAACTATGGGCAGTCGAATCCCGGCTGGGTGCCCATCGGCACCATCTCGACCACCACGCCGGGCTCGGGCGGCGGCGGGGTGATTTACCGCCCCACCACTTACAGCGACATCGGCATGCTCTCGACGCAGAATCCGACGCTCGCCTATGACGGCAACACCGCCACCTACGCGGAGCTGCAAGGCTTGAACACTGGCGGCGGCCCGCACACGGGCGGAAATTCCGATTGCCAGTGGAAAGGCATTCCCGATTGGCCCTCCACGCCAACCAGTCCCGTGCTGAATATCTATTCGTCGCACAACACGTCGCTTTCCAATGCCATCATCCGCTACTCGCTGAACAGCGGCTCGACCTGGACGAATGTTCGCAACAGCAGCGCGACTTGGAACGCCACCTCCACGCCTGACACCGTGGCGCTGCTCTCGACGCAGCATTGGAACACCATCTGGGTGGAGGCCAGCAGCACGGTGCCGGGAAGCGCTGGCGACGACATCATGGAGGTTTTTGAGGTCTATATCAGCGCCACGTTGTAAGGGCAGTGAACAGAGGCAGTGGATAGTGGCTAGGGGAGAAAAGCATGGGGATAACTTTTGAGAAAGTCACATTGGGAAACGGCAAGCCGGGGTTGAAGGTTCTGGGCCTTCCGGGCGGCGCGATCGCATTTGTTTTTGTCAGGGAAGAGGCTCGCGAGGCGGCGCACCTGGGGACGCACGCGGAGATCCGCATCGCCGTGTTTGCGTGGCTGGTGGACGCGCAGGGCGAAAACGTTTTGGATAAAGACGGCCACGCGCTGATGAGCGAAGGGCGGCGCTCGATGCACACCGATTCTGTGTCGATTGCCGAGGCGGTGCAGATGGCGGTTGACCAGGCGGTGCGCCAGGCGGTGTACGCAGTGGTGGGCAAGCTGCACGCCAACCACCTGGCGGCTTATGAAATTGACCCATTGGCGGGGTTTTGAATGGGTTTCGGTTCGCAACGCAGCGCGTACCGATGTTCTTTCCCTAAGGTCAAAGGTAAGTGGCTGCTTAGCTATAACGACGACCGGTTCATCCGCGGGCTGTACGAAGGGCAGGCTGGAATCGAACTGGACACTATCCAAGTCTCCTATTCAATCGCCAGGGAAGGGCGGCAGCACGCCGGCGAGTTGCTCGTCCGTAACTACCCCCTGCCAGCCCCAAACCGCAGGTCAAGGGGTGCCTAAACGCTCGCTCGCCACCCACGGCTCGGCCGGCCCCGAGGTCCCCATTTTTGGGGGTAAAAAGTGGTGGTGAGGGGGGTAAATCGTCGCCCGGAGCCATCCCTCCCCCCTTTTCTGCTACGGAGCGCGACGTTTCTGCTACGGAGCGCGACACTTTCTGCTACGGAGCGCGGCTGCGCACAGGTCCGCGCCCTCTGTGTTAGAATAGGCGCGGCTTGTTAGGGAAGTGGTTCTGTTGCGCGCGGCGGTCCAGAATCGAGCGTTTCACGGGAGTGACTATCAGTGAGCACAGCAACTTTGAAGGTCAAAGACAAGAAGCCCGGCCAGCGCGCCTGTGATGAAAAGGACGCCAAGGGTGAATTGTGCGTCGGACACTTGAAACGCTGGTACTACTACCATCCGCTGCGACTCGCTTTCAGCGAGGAACAGGAAGCGGCCCGGAAGGAATTCGGCAAGGACGCTGAACTCTACCGCTGCGAACGCTGCCACGCGCTTTATCGCCCGGTGGCGGCGGATAACTCGACGGCCGGCCAAAAATTTCAGGTTCACTCTGTAAACCTTTGGGGCAATTTCTTCGGTAAGAATCCCAAGTAGCTGCGCCCGCTCCTCACGGCCTTCATCTTGAGCAAACGCACTAAAGCTGAAATCCTTCTCGCTGTCACCACGTTCATCTGGGGCTCGTCCTTTGTGATCGTCAAAGGCGCGCTGGCTGATGCTTCACCGTTTCCCTATCTCTCCGTGCGATTCATCCTGGCGGGATTGCTGATGTTTGGGCTCATGGCGCGCGGGCGATTGCCACGCGAGACGCTTCTGCCGAGCCTGTTGTTGGGAATCCTGCTTTTCACCGGATACGCTTTTCAAACCTGGGGCCTGGTTTTTACGACGCCTTCGAAGAGTGGCTTCATCACGGGGTTCAGCGTCATTCTGGTACCCTTGATTGCACTTTTTCTCGGGCACCCCCTGCGCGCCTCGAATGCCGCCGGTGCGGGTTTGGGTTTGCTGGGGCTTTACTTTCTCGTCTTGCCTTCCGGAATGGGAGCGGTGAATCGGGGTGATGTGCTGACCCTGTTCGGGGCCATGGCCTTCGCGGTTCACATTGTGCTGGTGGGAACCTATACGCGACGCTATTCATTCCTGCACCTGGCGCCGGGGCAAATCCTGGTGGTGGCGGTTCTCGCCACGCTGGCCGTTCCGGTTGCCCCCACCTCGACCCTGCATTGGACGGGCCGTCTGGTTTTCGCCATCGTTGTGACGGCGATCTTCGCCACCGCGTTTGCCTTCGGTACCCAGGTGTGGGCCCAGCAATACACTCCCCCCGCGCATACTGCCTTGATTTTTGCCCTGGAACCCGTGTTTGCAGCCTTGACTTCTCGCGTCGTAACCAGGGAACACATGGGAGGAAAGGTGCTCCTGGGTTCCGCGCTCATCCTGGCGGGAATGGTTATTTCCGAAGTGTGGGGCGGGACAGGGCCTGCCCCCGTCGAAGGCTAGGGTTGTCCACCACCACTATCGCGCGCATAGGGTGGAGAAATCCGATTGGTGGTGTATACTCTGAGTTGGCGGGGCGTTGAGGGATTCCAGGATTGAGGGAGAGGTACAAGATGAGTGCAAGCAATCGACGGGCTTTGCCCGCCCTGGTCATAGCCGTGACCCTGGGAATCGGAATTCTGGTTGGCACGGTGGTTTCCCACGGAGTTCGGGCGGCCAAAGGTCCCGGCGGCACGGATGCCAGGCCCCTCCCCGTGCCCTCGCCCATCGAACTTTCCAACTCCTTTTCCCAAATTGCCGACAAAATTGAAGACACGGTCGTAAACATCAATACCGAAACCACGGTGCGCATCAGCCGCAAGGGTCCACATTCACCCGGTGAATCACCCTTCGACGACTTCTTTGACCAGTTTTTTCAGGAGGGGCCGGGGGGGGGAAGCAGGCCGGGCGAGGGCGACTTCCGCCAGCAGAGCTTGGGGTCGGGCGTGATCCTTGATAAGGATGGATACATCCTCACCAACGATCACGTGATTACCCAGATTTCCGAAGACAGGGAAAGAGAGGATAAGCCGGTTGATCGCATCACGGTTTCCGTACACGGAGACGACGCCAAATACAAAGCCCGGATAATCGGCTTCGACAAGTGGACGGACCTCGCGGTCATTAAGATTGATGCCGGGAAGCCGCTGCACGCGGCCGAACTCGGCGACTCCGATTCGATGCGGGTGGGTGACTGGGTGCTGGCAGTCGGCAGTCCCTTCGGCCTCGATTCCACCGTGACCGCCGGGATTGTCAGCGCCAAGGGCCGCGACATTGAAGGCGGGACCCAGGGCCAGTTTAAGCGTTTCCTGCAAACCGATGCCGCCATCAATCCCGGCAATAGCGGTGGACCTCTGGTCAATCTGGCGGCGCAGGTGATTGGAATTAACACGGCCATTGCCACCCGGCGCGGAAGCTATGACGGAGTGGGGTTTGCCATTCCCTCGAACACCGCCCGCAAGGTTTACAATTCCATTATCAGCAGTGGATCGGTCAAGCGCGGCGCCATTGGGGTGCAATTCCAGGCGCAATCCAACCCCGCCTTGCTGCGCAGTTTTGGTACGGACCACGGCATTGTGATTGATAGCGTACAGCCTGATAGTCCTGCTGACCACGCCGGCCTGAAGCGGGGCGACGTAATCCTGAGCGTTAATGGCCAAGCCGTGCGCGCTGGCGACGAACTCGTGGCCATTGTCTCCGACACCGATATTGGCAAGAAGTTGCGCGTCGAATACCTGCGCGAGGGCAAACGCGCCTCCGCCGATGTGGAAGTGGCCGACCGTAACAAGATCATTGGGGAGAGCCGGGCGAGCGACTTGGGAGAAGGCAATCCGCAAGCCAGCCCGGAGGGCGGCGGCGTTCTGGGATTGGGGGTTAAGAACCTGACGCCGGAACAGGCCCAGGAACTTTCCTCGCAATTGCACCTCGAATCCCGGCAGGGAGTTCTGGTCGCCGACGTGCAGGTAAGTGGTTTTGCTTCCGATCTCGGCGTCGAGCGCGGCGACGTGATCCTCAGCATCAACCGGCACTCCGTGGCTTCCGTCGATGATTACAATAAACTGCAAGGACAGTTGAAGTCTGGCGGGGACGTTGTATTATTGGTGGCGCGGCGGAACGGTCCGCAGGGCTTCACGACACTATTCCTGGCTGATCGCCTGCCTTAAGAGGTTGAAAGGAGCTGCTTGAATTCTTCCGGTAACAAAACCAGCAAGCTGCTGCTTGTTCTGTTGACGGAAGTGTGCCTGGCGGCCAGCGGTTCATACGGTACAGAAAACTCGACTTCAAACAGCGCGCCCAAGCCGGCCTCGCACCCGGTGGTGAATTCGGCCAAACCCATGACCACACACTCGGCGGGGAATAAGGCCGGCGCCCCCAGCAAAGCGTCTCATTCCGCCAACACTCGGGGGGGAAATCCGCACTCAGGTTCGGCGCACTATCCGGCGAGAACACATGCCGCGCACGGGTCCACGGCATCCACCGCCAAACGGACGACGAATCGCACCGTCGCTTATGCTTCCCCGCGCAAGGGCCCCACGGCACGCAACCGGCATTCGAGGCCCTCACCGCCGCGCACGCTGACCGGCCAGCAGCGCCTGGCGCGCGTTCATTTGGAGCCGGAGCGCGTGGACGAGATCCAGCAAGCGCTGATTCGTGAGGGTTACTTTGAGGGTGATACGACTGGCCAGTGGGATTCCCGTACCCGCGAAGCCATGCTGCGCTATCAGACGATGCATGGGTTCCCTGCTACAGGTCTGCCGGAAGCCAAATCGCTGATGAAACTCGGTCTGGGCTCACACCCGCTGCCGCCCGAACTCGACCACGGCTCGGTAGGGATTGCGAGTCCCCGCGCCGTTACCCAGAGCGTTTTTAGCGTGTCCCCCTCAGCGCCGCCGATTTCCCAAGCTGAGCCACCCACACTGGATGCAACACCGCCGACCCCCGTGCATTAGGTGTCAATCTGCGCCCGCTGGAGCTTGTCGCTGTAATCCACGTAAATGGATTTCCACTCGGAGTAGAAGTCGAGGGCGGCAGTGGCGGCTTCGCGGTGGCCGTTGCCGGTTTGCTTGGTCCCACCGAAGGGCAAGTGGGTTTCCGCGCCGATGGTGGGTGCGTTCACGTAGAAAATTCCTGTTTCCATTTCCCGCATTGCCGTGAAGGCGTTGTTTACATTTCGAGTATAGAGCGATGAAGAAAGACCGTAGGCTATATCATTGCCGATTTCAATGGCTTGCTCCAGATTATCGCAGGGGATGGCGGAGACCACCGGTCCGAAGATTTCCTCCTGGGCGATGCGCATCTTGGGGTGGCACTCGCCGAATAGGGTGGGAGCGTAGAACCAGCCATTGTCGTACTCGCTGCCGGTAAGCCGCTGGCCGCCGCACAGGAGCTTGGCGCCCTCGTTCTTTCCAATCTCTACATAAGATTCCACGGTCTGCCGCTGAGCTTCGTTGATGAGAGGTCCCACCTGTACTGTCGAGTCGAGTCCATTCCCGACCTTCAGGGCGCGCGTGCGCTCGACAAATCGGTCCACGAATTCCTTGTACACGCCTTTCTGCACCACCACGCGGCTGGCCGCTGTACAACGTTGGCCCGTGGTTCCGAAGCCACCCCACAGCGCGCCTTCCACGGCGAGGTCCAGATTGGCGTCATCCAACACCATGATGACGTTCTTGCCGCCCATTTCCAGACAACAATGCTTGAAGCTTGCGGCACAGGCTTGCGAAACCTTGCGGCCGATTTCCGTCGAGCCCGTAAAGGAAATCGCGCGCACATCGTTGTGCCGCATCAAGTGGCTGCCCACATCGCCGCCGGCGCCCGTCACCAGATTCACCACCCCACGCGGCAGGCCTGCTTCCTCCAGAATCTGCACCAGGTTGTGCGAGGAAAGCGGCGTGTCCGTGGCGGGTTTCAGGACTACGGAATTGCCGCAGATCAGCGCCGGCATGNNATCGCCATGGGAAAATTCCACGGAGTAATCAGTCCGCAAACACCGAGGGGGCTGCGCACCGTCATGCAAAACTTGTTCGGAAGCTCGGAAGTAGTAGTTTGCCCAAACAGCCGCCGCCCCTCGCCGGCCATGTAAAACGTCATGTCGATGGCTTCCTGTACATCGCCCCGGGCTTCCTCCAAAACTTTGCCCATCTCGCGAGTCATGGCTTTGGCAAAGTTCTCTTTATTCTCCTGGAGCAAGGTGGCGGCACGATAGAGGATTTCACCGCGCTTGGGAGGTGGAGTGTTCTTCCACGATTTGTACGCTTCTTTGGCCGCAGTTATTGCTGCGTCCACGTCCTCGGGTCCGGACTTTTGAAAATATCCGATCAGCTCATTCCGGTTGGCAGGATTCACATTCTCAAAAGTCCTGCCGCTGGCTGAAGCCACCCATTCACCATCAATAAAGTTCGTAAAGATTTTTGGTGGAGTCATACGATGAGTACTCCTGGGGCTCTCCGCAGTTTAGTGTGCAACCGCGCGAGGCGAATCTGCCCAATCGTTCGGCGGAGGCTTTTGAATATAGCAAACCGCTCGGGGGAAGGGAAGCAGGCTTCATGGGCCTAAACTTCGGGGTGGTGGGTACCTCTCAACAAGGAACCCGATCCTCTCCACTCCTGCTGATCGGACTTCAGCTAAGGCCCCCATAAAGACCTCGTACCAAGCATTGCGATCAACTTCCAAATAGACCTTCCGTTCCGCGCTAGCTTTGCTCTTAGTCGAGCGCCGGTTATGTTGTCGCCGCCTTATCGGGCTTGGCGGGAGAAGAAAGCAGATTCGAATTGCCCGCCAGAGCTTTGGTCAAAGTTGCGGCCAGGCCGTCCAGGGCTGTTCCGCCGCCCGCAACCAATATCTGCGGGACAAGCTGGATTCCTTTCTCCGCCAACACGGTGGCGATATTTACCAGCGTCGTGCTCGCGGATCCGATGGCCTCGTTTTGCGCGCGGAACCCCTCCGCTTTGGAGAGTCCCTGGGCGCGAATCACATCGGCCTGCGCGGTGCCCTGAGCACGGATGACGTCCGCCTGTGCCGTGCCGGTCTGCTTGATGTATTCCGATTCGCCACGCGCCTCCTGCATACGCGAGTCGGCATTGTTCTTCCGAATGTCGATGCCAATTGCCGACTTGGCAAGATCTCTTTGCATATCCGCCTTCCCGGTCGTCGCTTCTGTGGCCACGCGCTGTTCCTGCGCCTTTTGCTGCATTCTGAAGGTTTCAATTTCCTGATTGGCAATTTCGCGCCGGGTCAGCACCTCCACCAACTGTGCGGGGAGAATGACATCCTGAATATAAACGCCCTTAGTCTCAACTTCATATTCATTGAGTTGCTCGCTGATATGTATTGTCGCCTCTTCCTGGACGGTCTGACGGCTCTGGATAAAGTTTACCGCCTCCATATTGCCCAGTTTGTTGCGGAAGTGGTTTCCCAGTGCCGCCTGGAGGACCTCATTGACGAGATTGAACATGCTGCCGACCATGGAAATAACCCGCGGGGCCTTGGTGTCCGGCACATGAATAAGCACTTGAAGATCGAGCGTAAAGATGAAGCCTTCACGGCTTTTGGCCACGATGGGTTCCAGGCGCGCGTCCAGGCCATGGGCGCCGGTCACACCCTTTGACCAATCCAGTTTCAGAATTGCTGTGGGCACGATTTCCGCCTGATAAATGAGCGGATTGATAGGGTACTTGCCCGTGCGCAAGGGTTCTTCCCAAATCCCACGGTGCCCCGGTTTCACTAGGCTGCCGAATTTGAAGTCCGCTCCGGAAGTGTCCTCAGTGGGCAACCCTACATAGGATTTGATCACCGCCACTTGACCTTGTTCGACTACCAGCATGGGTACTTGTTCAACCCTTACCAGAAAGGGGTTGAGGTTGTAGGCACCGTAGAGCAGGGGGTCGTGCTGCAAACCGATTTTCCCGCCCTTGTCCAGAAACATTTGGAAATCCTGGTACGATTTATGCTGGTCGTTTTTGCTGCCCAAGATGGTTTCAATGAGTTGGGAATTCGCCGAAGTCGTCTGCGTTGCTCCCGGTGGTGGGGGTTCATATCGGAATTCCTCAATGTCCTTGAAGCCTCCTAATCGGCTGGAAATGTCGCCGGCGGGAAGCGGATCTCCATCCAGCGTGGTCACCACTCCCTCCATATCCACGACGTGACCGCTCTCTGTAGCTCGCGGCTCAATCCGCGTCACATCCAGCGCTGATTCGCCCAGGCCGAATACGGTGTAGCTGAGCCGGCCCCCTATCATCCGGCCGCGAAGTTCCTCCGAAACCGGAACGCCATAGACCTGGGGCTTGGTGATAACGAGGAATGCAACGGGGTGAATCGGCGCAAGCGTTCCTGGCGACAGAACCGGACGTTGGACGCCCTTCTGGCCATTGACCCTTTTCGGGCCCGCTCCCTCCACGAACGCGCGCAGATCGGTGAAGTTGCCAAAAGCCTCGGTGTAGATCCCCGACTTGGCGCCGATGGGCAACGGCTGTCCAATTTGCGCGACGACGATGCCAATCTGTCCCGCCGGCACCTGGACCCAAGGATGTTTGGTANNTGAAGCGCAGCCCGGGCATCAGCAAGTCGGCCTGATACCCGGCTTCTCCAAGGAAGGCGATCGGGTTATCTTCCGGAAGTGCGGCCCCAAACCGCTTGCGCACCAGGCCCACCTGAGTCGGTCCGATGCTGTGGATCGACTTCAGCACGAGTGTGATGATGATAAGGATCAGCACGACGACGCAAAAGGAACTGACGTAATGCTGTTGAACTATCTCTGGCAACATCTCCAACATATTTCCTCCTGAAGGGCTGGGTCGGCGCGATCTGTCGCGGGCCCTGTCTCGTCGGGGGCGCGGTAAGCTCGAAACTGCGCATTTTACTCCTATTAACGGGTCAGTGCGATGCGGGCGCGAGATACTTTCGGATATTCGTTGGTGTGCGTGCCGGTAAATCTCGCCCCTTGGTAGAGACTCTGTTAATCTAGCGGAATAGGAAGCGGGCCG
>PLWR01000692.1 GCA_003165615.1 Acidobacteriota bacterium
CCCGAAGCCAAATGACCGGACGCCGACGTGAGGCAGGTTTCGAACCCGCCAAAAACGGCAGATGGCCCGGGGAACACAAAGCGGGGGATTATTGAACAGGAGGAAACGGAGGAAACGGAGTTTTTTCCCTTCTCTGTTCTCTCCGTTTGCTGTTCAAAACTGCTGCGTCCGGCGTTACCGGGCGAAAAAGGCGGCCATGCCGGTGATGGAACAAAAGCCGGGCCGGTATTGGGGAGTCATTGGCCGGCAACACCTGCCGTTTGGCAAGCGGGAAGATCGGGAAGTAAGCGCCAGCCAGGCGGTGAAACTGCGGCGGGTCATGCGGCGATACCGCTTGGCGAACACGCCCCTGGAGAAGCGGAAATTTCTGCGCAAGAGCCAACTGTGGTCGGAAGATTTCACGGCCAAGCTGTTTTGCAATGTCGAGTTCTGGCTTGACCGTCTGCCGAAACTGATCGGCTCTTTCGAGGGTGCCTCAATTGTAATTCGCAATTCCGGGCTTCAAGCGGAATATACCATTAGCCATCCCTGACCTCCTTACGTGAAGGGATTGGATTCGCGGGGCAGCTATTTTTCCGGTGTCACTTCCAGCACCTGGAATTTTGCGTCGAAATCATCCCCCCGCAATGGCTTTCCCCTCTCTGCGCCACGCGAAGTGTAGGAATGGCGGATGGCCCACTCCGCCATCTTGGAGATTGTCGAATCGGGGTCGTTGAGGAGCGTCTTCAGCGTCTTCACCCCCTCGTCTGTGCGATTCATCGCTTAAGCATACATCGCTCCGTCCCTTGGGTAGAACCTGCGATCCATTGCCAGCACCACCAGCTTGGGTGTCAGTGCGTCATAGCCGAATAATCCCGCGAGGTTCACCCCCTCGGCTCTGTTGAGCGCATTGGTTGACGCCAACATCAGTTCAATAAACGAGCTCATATCTTTGGCATCAAAATCTTCCGGTTGCAGGTGCCTTCCCGTCGCAGTCTTGATCGAGCTACAGCCCATCCGAATGGCCCACGCCAGTTGGGCCCGAAATTGAGGATCAGGATCGTTGAGGAGCGTTTTCAGCGTCTTCACGCCGGCGTCAGTGCGGTTGCATGCCAATGCCTCGATCGCCGATTCCCTGGAAAACAGTTGATTGTTGGTACCACTGGCAATGACGATGAGACGCGCGGTGAATGCATCATCGTAGTAGGAATGACCCGCCAACCCTGCGCCCGCCCGCCATTCGCCGGGGTTGTCGGCCGCCAGCGACCGCTCAATTATCGGCTTGAGGTCATTCCCATCAAAGTCGTAATTCAAGATCAATCCCATCATTTTCATGCTCAGACCATTGTTGGTCGCCGCCTGGAGGATGGCCCGTCGGGTTTCTGCTGTGTGCGGCGCATAAGACAATAGAGCCTCGGATGCGTCTGGCCATTGGCCAACACTGTCGTCTGCATACATGGTCCTGAGCAGGGTCGGAACAATTTCGGGTCTGCAAGTGTACATTAGCTTCATCACCAATGGTCGCAACTCCGCATCCAACCACCCTGCCTTTTTGCCCGCTCGTAACGCGAGCCGCGCCGCAACCTGATTGGTCAAGCCCTGAATGTAGTCCTGCATCTCCATCTTCGTGCGCGGCAACACGGTGATGCTGATCGGAGCGGCGCTGACTGGCGCGATATGAGACCCAGGAAAAGGGCTTGCAAGGGTGGCGGCCTTAAAACTCAACTCCGCCGCCAACAGACTGCGCTGCTCGGCAATGGGGTTGCCTAAGTAAGTGCCAACGACTTCGTAACGTCCAGGCTCCTTTAGCAACGCCCGTAGATTCAACGGGATGATCAAGGAGAAGGACGCGCCTGGGTGCAGAATATTCAGAGGGCCGCCAAATGCGGGATGTCCTTGCGTGTGCTTGCGCGGATCGGGAAGACTTTCACCGGAGGTCGTCTTGGCGATGAGCTTAAACTCATCCATTCCGCCAATAGGGGCGAAGTATTTGGTGTCCACATATTTGTAATCCTCCGTCCCATGATTGCTGATAATGAATTGGATGGGAATTTCGTCGCCCACTTTCAAGAACTCATTCGTGCAACGAATCTCCAACGAAATTCCCGAAAGAATTGCTTCCGGCTTCGAGGAGTTGTCTGTTAAATCAGCATGATAAGGTGGAAGCAGAAGCGGTGGCACCCTTATTCGTTCCGGATTGGAGGAGTTGACCGTCCCGGCAGCGGCGTTGGTTTGGTTTGTCGTAGGTGGCTGCATTTCCTGGGCGTTCGCCGAGGGGGACCGCTGGTGGAGGAACGAAACAAATACCAACACCGTATATGCCGCCATTACCATGCCGCGCGTTTTCCGCAGGCTCAAAGCGCCTGCGCTGGCCGGCTTGGCGATGGATGTCATCATATCTCGGGAAAAGTACCGTGTTGCACCCCTCTGTCAATGCCCGTTCTGTGATCTGAACGATTGGACGGGACGGACGGATCGGAGGTTACAATCCCTGGTTGTGGCGGCATTGTCCCCAATGTTGCGAAGGGCAGCCGGGGCGCAATCTTGGG
>PLWR01000733.1 GCA_003165615.1 Acidobacteriota bacterium
CCGCTGTATACACTTAAATTAAAGATGCTCTAGCCACTAACCACTGAAATTATGGACGTACAAAACAAACACGTGCTAGTCGTCGGCTTGGCCCGCAGCGGGCTGGCGGTGGCTCGCGCT
Source organism: Acidobacteriota bacterium (assembly GCA_003165615.1). Next base: position 121 of record PLWR01000733.1, read on the forward strand.
CTGGCTCGCCGCGGCGCGGTGGTGACCGTGACGGACAACAAGCCTCCGGCGGAATTTCGCGACGTTCTGCCGCAGCTCATGAAGGAAAAAATCGGCCTGGAACTCGGGTCGCAACGCGTGGAAACATTTCTTCGCCACCAGGCCATCGTAATCAGCCCCGGCGTGCCTTGGGACCTGCCGCAGCTCAAGGCTGCCCGCGACCGCATGATTCCCGTTTATCCGGAGGTCGAGGCTGCCTCCTGGTTTCTGGAAGGAACCTTAGTGGGTATTACCGGTTCGAACGGCAAGACCACCACCACCTCGCTGCTCGGCAATATGCTCAAGGCTTCCGGATTTCCGACATTTGTGGGCGGAAACATCGGCAATGCCTTGAGTCAAGCAGTGGATCACGCGCCGCCTGGCACAAGGTTTGTTACTGAGTTGAGCAGTTTCCAACTGGAAGGCATTCACGAATTTGACCCGCACGTGGCGGTGATGCTGAACCTTTCGCCCAACCATCTGGACCGGCACCCGAGTCTGGAAGCCTATGCGCAGGCCAAGCGTCAGATTTTTCGCAATCAGCAGGCGCAGGATTTTGCCGTCCTAAACGCTGACGATCCCTGGGTGGCTGGACTTCAGTCCACGGTCGTGAGCCAGCCGGTGTTCTTCAGCCGCACCCGTGAACTGGCGAACGGGGTTTTCGCTTCTGGGGGAAAAATCTATTATCGCACGCGGCATCTGGAACGCGTGCTGTTCGAAACGCGCGATGTCACCCTGCGGGGTGATTTCAATCTGGAAAACGTGCTGGCGGCCACCACCGCCGCCTGCCTGCTGGGGGCGGATTTTGCCGCCATTCGCAAGGCCGTGCGGGCGTTTAAGGCCGTCGAACATCGCCTGGAGTTTGTGCGGGAAATCGAGGGAGTGGAGTTCTATAACAACTCCAAGGCCACCAGCGTTGACGCCACGGTGAAATCCCTGGAAGCCTTTCCGCGCGGCATCCACCTGATTATGGGTGGCAAGGACAAAGGTGCGCCTTACACACCGCTGCTGCCGCTCATCAAGGACCGCGTGCGCGAGATTTTGCTGATTGGCGCCGCCGCCCCGGTGATTGCCCAACAACTCGCAGGCTCCGCGGACCTGGTTCAGGCGGGAGATCTCTCTACGGCTGTGTCCGAGGCGTTTGCCCGCTCGCGCCCGGGCGATACGGTGCTGCTGGCGCCCGCCTGTTCGAGCTTCGATCAGTTCCACGATTACGAAGAGCGCGGCCGCGTGTTCAAAGAGCTGGTAAAGCAGCTCGCGAAAGATGTGTCAGCGGGAAGGGTGGTCCGGAGGCCGGAATCTGAAGTCCGGGGTCCGGGGTCCGGGGTCCGGGGTCTTGAATCCGGAATTTTGAATCATGAATCCGGAATCTCCGAAGCGGGGAGCCACGAACCCCGCAGCCAGCCGAAATCCTCGCAACCATCCGGCGCCCCCGTCCAAAACCATGAGGTGGCCCGCGACACGGCACCTCCCCTCCTTGATAAGGAGGGGTGTCCGGAGGGCGGGGTGGTCGACTCCACGCACACCGATGAAGCGGCCAGGTCAGTGCAATCCCCGGCAAGCGCTCCGCACCGCCTTGAGCTGAGCTACGTCTACGAGGTCGATGCCGTCGAAATGCCGGGAAGGGAATCGCAGGCCGTGCCCGAGGACCAAATTGAGGTCTACGTTTCGGCAGGCGCGGCGGAGATTCTCGACGATGAAGTTCTGCCCTATGAGGCGCGCCCGGCGGCGAAAAGAGGGTCCGGAGTCCGGAGTCCGGAGTCCGAAGTCCAAGGCACCGGACCCGGCACTCAGGTGTCTCCGAAGCAGCCGAAGCTGTTTAACGGCAACGACAAGTGAGTTGTAGGGGTACGGCTTTCCGTACCTTCTTGGTTCGGTCGCGCGACAAAAATGAAGAGGGTACGGCAAGCCGTACCCTTACAACAAGGGCTTTTGTTCCTTAGGCAAATAGGCATCACGATGATGACAAGTTCGGAATGGGAAGATCTTATCGAGGATATCATTGACGGAGTTGAGCAAGAGGTTCACCGTACAGCCCGGATTGATATTAAGAGCTCGTTGAATGCATTTCGAACGCGTCTCAAAGAGGTTCGCACCATCCAAAAACGCAGGCATTTTGAGCAAGACTTGGAAGCATTCCTCGAGAGCAAACGGTTCTTGCGAGGCGCCGCAGAACGATATGTGTGCAAGAAGATGACCCCAGCACTAGAAGCAGCGACCGCGGCCATAAACCGGGCAAATACCATTCTCGCAAAAGCTAAAACGAGCGAAGGCTGTTTGAAGGCAGCGAACAGAAAGGGAATTGACGATTGACGATTGTCGATTGCTGATTGAACGAAATAAAGTTTTCCGTAGCCAGTTCTCAGTAAATGCGCCTTCAATGATTACTGAATACTGAGGACTTTCAATCGCAAATCACAAATCGCAAATCACCAATGGCAAGGCAACTCAAATCCGACAGGGTCCTGTTTGGAGCCGTGGTGGGCCTGGTGCTGTTTGGCGCTTTGATGGTGTTCAGCGCCTCGGCGGTCATGGCTGCGGACAGGTACAACAACGGGGACTATTTCCTGCTTCGGCAATTGGCCTGGGCGGGAGTGGGCCTGATCGCGGTGGCGATCTTGATGTACACGGACTACCGGCGCTTGGCCAGTCCGCTGGTGGTTTTCCCGGCGTTGGCGATCGAAATTATCCTTCTCGTCCTCGTCCTGTTTGTGGACCGCAGCCACAACACGCATCGATGGTTTCACGTGGGGATGGCGAGCTTTCAGCCGTCCGAGCTGGCCAAGATTGTTCTGACCCTCTTCCTGGCGTTTTTCCTCGACTTGCGCAAAGGCGAGGTGAATGACTGGAAGCACACTCTGGTTCCCATCACGCTGGTGGCTGGCATCATGGCGTTGCTGGTCCTGAGGGAGCCCGATTTGGGGACCACGCTGGCCATGGCCTTGATCCTCGCGGCCATGCTTTTCTCCGCAGGATTGAATCTTCGCTGGTTTGCCCTGGCCGGAGTCGGCGCGCTGCTGCCCCTGTACTGGCTGATTTTCCACTCCACCTATCGTCACAACCGCATTTTGGCGTTCTTGAATCCCTACGCCGACCCGTTGGGTAAAGGATTCCAGATTCTTCAGTCCTACATTGCGGTGGGAACCGGCGGCATAACCGGAGTGGGATTGATGGAAGGAAAGCAGAAACTCTTCTTCCTGCCCGAGCCCCAAACGGATTTCATTTTCTCTGTGGTGGGAGAAGAACTGGGATTGATTGGCTGTCTCGCAATTGTGGTGGTTTTCGCCATTATCTTGATTCGTGGAATGCGCGCGAGCGCAGCCTGCCAGGATGATTTTGGGCGCTTACTGGCGATTGGTTTGACCGTGATGATCGTCGGGCAGGCGCTGGTGAATATGAGCGTGGTGCTGGGACTGCTTCCCACCAAGGGCATTCCCCTGCCGTTTGTGAGCTATGGAGGATCGTCGCTGCTGGTGAATCTGGTGGCGGTGGGGATTTTGTTGAATATCTCGCAGCAGTCGAGCTGAGCCGGGCGTTGAAAAGCAAGGCAAAAGGCAAAGTGCAAAATGCAAAAGGCAAAATGCAAAAGTCGAAACCGATAAACGACCTCGATTTTTCCCTTCGATTTTGACTTTTGCATTTTGCACTTTGCATTTTGACTTGTTCTGCTTCAGGGATCGGAATTGAAAAGCGAGCACGGCCTGACCATGGACGCGGATAGTCCTCCGAGAGCACGCATCCTGATGGTCGCGGGGGGAACGGGCGGGCACATCTTTCCCGCCCTGGCCGTGGCTGAGGAATTGCGCGGGCGCACGGGGCCGGGGATTCCCCGCTACGAGATCGAATTTCTGGGCACGCACCGCCCCCTGGAAGCGAGATTGATTCCTGCTGCGGGATTCCCGCTTCGCACCGTTGACGCTGCGGGCTTGAAGGGCATTGGCGGCATTCAGCGGTTACGCAACCTCCTGGTTTTGCCCCGGACGGCGATCGCCGTGGCCCGGATTTTGCGGGAATTTCGACCCCAGGTAGTGGTGGGAGTGGGCGGTTACCTGGCGGGGCCGGTGATGCTGGAAGCGGCGCTGGCGGGCATTCCTACTCTGTTGATTGAGCCCAATGCGCGGCCGGGATTTACCAACCGCCTTCTCAAGCCCTTCGTACGCGCCGCGGCGCTGGGGTTTGCAGAAACTGCGCACGTCTACGGAGAGAAGGCGCGCGTAACCGGGCATCCCGTGCGCCGGGCGTTTTTTGAGATTCCACCGCGGGCACTCTTGCCTGTGGGTCAAGGATCACAGTCAGGAGTGGCTGTGCCACCTTTCACTGTTTTCGTGGTGGGGGGCAGTCAAGGTTCGCGGGCGATCAACCAGGCAGTCGTGCAAGCGTTACCAATGCTCGCAAAGGAACCCGGCGCGATGAGAATCATCCACCAAACCGGTGAACACGACTATAATGAAGTTCTGAAGACTTATCAGGAGTCAGGCCTGCCCGGTGAAGTTCACGCGTTCATCGAGGACATGCCTGGGACGCTTTCCCAGGCGGATTTGGTGATTTCGCGCG
>PLWR01000512.1 GCA_003165615.1 Acidobacteriota bacterium
GGGCGATCTTGCTGTGGACCTTCATGCCCACAATTCCATAAATGACGTGCACTCCCGCATCCTCCAGCGTCCGGGCCCACTCGATATTGCTCTCCTCGTCGAAGCGCGCCTTCAATTCCATGAGCACGGCCACTTGCTTGCCGTCCTCGACGGCGTCCAGCAGAGCGGCGACGATGGGGGAGTTTCGGCCCACCCGGTAGAGGGTCATCTTGATGGCGAGCACATTGGGGTCGCGCGCCGCCTGACGCAGAAATTCCACCACCGGTTGGAAGGAATCGTAGGGGTGGTGCAACAGGAAATCGTCCTGGCGAATCAGGCTGAAAATATCTCCCTGGCAGTCCGCGCCCAGACTGGCGGGAATCATCGGTACGAAGGGTTTGTCCTTCAAGTCCGGCCGGTCAAGGGAATAGAGTTCCATAAACCGGTCGAGGCCGAGCGGCCCATCGACGCGGTAAACCTCCTGGGGATGGATTTCGATCTGGTTGGTGAGGATGGAAAGTATCCGCTCCGGCATGTCCTGCGCCACCTGCAACCGGACGACGGCCAGGAAACGGCGCTCACGCATGGCCTCCTCGATGGTTTCCAGCAGGTCGTCACTCTCCAATTCCTGGACGGCGACTTCGGCGTCGCGCGTCACGCGAAAGGGGGACGACTCCACAATCTCCATGCCGGGGAAGAGCAGACGCAGGTTGGCTGCGATCAACTGCTCGAGCCAAACAAACTTGAAAGCTTTCGGCGTCGATGGGGAAGCCACGGTGTTTCCCGGAGCGACCTTTACCGGGACCAACTGGGGCAGGGTATTGGGAACTTTGACACGAGCGAAGTGCTCCTCCCCTTTGTGGTCGCGCACCACCACGGCCAGATTCAGGCTGCGATTCGAGATGTGGGGGAAGGGGCGCCCGGGGTCGAAGGCCAGCGGCGTCAGCACGGGAAACACGTGCTGGTGAAAAAAGGCGTCCACCGCAGCGCGCTCGTCGCCCGCGAGGGAGGACGAATCGACCACGCTGATCCCCTGCCGCTCCAGTTCGGGCTGAACCTCACGCCGCCAAAGGTCATGGGCTTGTACAGCAATCTGGCGAACCTTCTCCCGGATCATTTCAAGTTGCGTCGCCGCAGGACGACCGTCGCGCCCAACCTCCGCCCTGCCGCTCGCTACCTGCTTCATCAGTCCCGCAACGCGAACCATAAAGAATTCGTCCAGGTTCGACCCGAGAATGGCAAGGAACTTCACCCGCTCCAGCAACGGGTTGTCCGGGTCTGCAGCCTCCTCCAAAACCCGGGACTGGAATTGCAGCAAGCTCAACTCGCGATTGATATAAAGGTCCGGGCTGTTGAGTGCGGTACCCTCTGGGCTGGTGGGCGGCACCTCTTGCGCCACGGGGGAATCCACCTTGGTTACCGTCGCGTTCGGGTGTTGGGAGTGCGATTTGTTAGCCATAACCGTTCATATTAATGCATTTCAGATAACACCACAAACCGAGGCGTGAATTATTGGGCCATCTGGTCATCGGTTCATGGGGTGATTGAGTGATCAGGTCATCGGGCCATAGGATCATCGTGTGACCTGGTGAATTATGAATCTTGAATTTTGGATTTGCGCTCATCCCCTTTGGTTTTTCGATTTCAGCAAATCCACTCATCTCCTCACCCAATCAAGGACCTCGCACTACCCATTGTTGCGCCTTCGAATTGATCATCTTTCTTGTTATTTCCTACTCGTCGCCATTGTTTCGATTTTCGCTAACCCTGTTTATTTTCATCAATATAATGGAGATACACCTATAACTAATTTGTTTTCATCAACATAATGGAGAGGCGAAAAACAGACATTTTTTCTACATGTGTTTTCAATGACTTAATGCAGGTTTGCGGCAATTTTTAATTCCCTTTTTTTTCTGACTCCGTTTCGCGCGTTCCGACTAACTATCTTTGTTTCAATAACATAGATTTCCCTAGGATTTTCGCGTTTCATTACTAACCCCTTTTGTTTCTGGTATATAATGGAGAGCCGCGCTCCTGTTTTTTGCCCTAGCTCGGAATTTCGAGATAACTCTTTTCATTTGAATGCACTAGAGAGATATGACTTCTTGACCTAAAAACGCTAACTCCCTTTATTTTCTGACATATAATGGAGGAACGCACTTTTTCGCCCTATTTCACCCATCGAAAATTAACTCCTTTTATTTGAGCGAGATAGGGTTTTGAAAAAGCCTTGGATCGTCACTGCTAACCCTTTTTGTTTCTAGTAAATAGTGGTGTGACCTGCCCTTTTTTTTCATCACGCTGGGCGGGACGCTCACTCTGACGCTCATAACACTCAATCGCACCGAGCCTGATTTCGGAGTGCGGCGACGAGTCGCCGCACTCCAAATTCAAAGCGCCTTAGTGGAGATTGAACCCAAGACGAAAGCTGACCTCGACCCCCACGCGCACAGGCACGGGAACACCCGCGCGAGTGGCGGGAGTAAACCTCCAAGTCTTCACCGTGTCGATCGCGCTTTTGTCCAATCCACCTCCCAAGGGCTCAGAGCTTTCATGCACGTCGGAAACGTTGCCCAGCGTGTCGATGACAATCCAAAGTTTCACCGTGCCTTCAATCCTGTCGCGGCGAGCTTCGGGAGTATACACGGCGCCCGGTTTGTAGATGGCAGTTGGGGCGGTGATATCTCCTCCTGGCGTGGCGATCGGAAACTCAAGATAAGAGTTCGAAACAAATCCCTCCTTGCCATTGGCATATTGGATCCTGTCAAAACCCGCAGGAGCGACAACCCTCCCCAGGAAGGTGACCTGCTCTCCGCATCGCAGGCGCGCTGCGACCTTGCCCAGATCGTTGGGGTCGGCGAGCACGGGAACGTCGGAATCGGAAGACTCACAGATCAGCGTGGCGGGCCTGTTCCCCTCCAGGGGGCGGGACACGTGCGCGGGAGCATCGCCAACCGGAGTCTGCGCCACAAATGGTTTTACGCGCTTGGCCTTGCGGACAGCTTCCAGAAGGGGCATTCGCGCCCCGGCGTTGCGGAGTGCCTGAAGGGTTTTGTTGTCCGGCTCAAAATCAATCGCGCGCAACTGCACTTTCTGCGCAACCCATGCCTGGTCCGCGTGGGCCCTCAGTTGTTGCACAAGCTCGTCCCTGCTGAAGGGCCTCGGCACGGTGGCCCGCAACGCATCAATAAGCACATCCTTGGCTTTTTGCGACCGGAGTTCTTCGAGGTAATCCTGCGTGGGCTGGAAATCAATGCCGCGCTCCCGCATTGTCCTGACGATGTTCTCGCTGGCTACGTCTTCGGCCAGCATTATCAGGATTTCCTTGTCGCCGAGGGGTTTCGGGATTTCCGCATGCCATGCCTCTCGCAGGGCCGCCAGGATGGTATTGTCAGCTCCTGCCTTGCGGAATTTCTCCAGGGCCTGGGGGGTCGGCTTGAAGGCAATTCCGTTTTGCTGGATTGCGGAGATGATCACTTTGCGCGGCGTGGAACTGGTCAGGAGATCAAGCATTTCATCCGCGGACAAGGGCGGCCGAACATCTTGCGGCGCCGCAACCGCGCCCAGGGTTACAGCCAACAGCAGAAGGGGAAGAAGGAGAGTTCTCATAGCCGTTACCAACACGTTTCGCCCCAATCCTTTTTCCGGCGGTATGTGACTCAGGAGTATACACCTCTTATGAAGCGCCAAACTCTCTCCCATGCTGGCCATGTCCCTTTTGATGCCGCTTCCTTGATTTGGTCTTTCACAATCGGGTTTCCGGACACGCTCAGGAAGCCCTATAATGACACTTGGGTCCCGAATCATGACTGCCACTGAGACCAATTTGCGCGAGGCTTACACTGAGTGCCGGCGGCTGGCGAGCCGGCATTACGAGAATTTCCCCACCGCCTCCTATCTTGTCACCCGCGACAAGCGCGACGCGCTGGCGGCAGTTTATGCCTTCGCCCGTTACGCCGACGACGTTGCGGACGAGCCGGGCGTTGAGAACCGTCTGGAAAAGCTGGCCGACTGGCGCGCCAAACTCGACGCCTGCTATGAGGGGAAAATCGATCATCCGGTCTTCCTGGCATTGCGCGATAGCGCCGAGCGATTCCGCCTCTCGCGTGAGAACTTTGAAAACCTGCTGCGCGCATTTGAGTCGGACGTGGTGGTGAACCGCCATCCGAACTTTAATTCGCTGCTGGCCTATTGCACGTGTTCCGCGAACCCCGTGGGGCGGCTGGTATTGGAACTGTTCGGCTATCACGACCCGCACCTGTTTGAGCTTTCGGACTATATTTGCACAGCGTTGCAGCTCACCAACTTCTGGCAAGACGTCGCCATAGACTTCTCCCGCGACCGCGTCTATCTGCCGCAGGAAGACATGCTGCGCTTTAACTACACGCTCGATGATCTGCGCGCCGGACGCTCCGACGCCCGCTGGCAGGAATTGCTGGCGTTTGAAATTGCCCGCACGCGAGAGCTTTTCGAACAGGGAAGAGGCTTGCCGGAGGAAGTGCAACCTAAACTGCGTACGCAATTGCGCCTGACGTGGCTGGGCGGAACGGAGATTCTTTCGAAAATCGAAGCGGTTTCCTATGACATCTTTCATCGGCGGCCTTCGCTCCGTAAGTGGGATTTCATCCGCCTTTACCTGCGAGCCCGCCGGGCTCCATTGAGCGCGAGCGTTGCGCCCGCTCCGACGGTTACCATCCCATCATGAACGCATCCTCGAAAAACACCCATTTTACCAACGCGCGCGTCACCAACTTCTATTACGCTTTCGTTTTTCTTCCCCCGGAAAAGCGTCTTGCCATCGAAGCCGTTTACGCCTTTGCGCGGCGGGGTGACGATGTCGCTGACAGCGGCCTTGACCCGGCGGAGGCCGCCGCCGCTCTGGCGCGCTATCGGCAGGCGCTGGATGCATGTTTCGCGCAGGATTCGAGCCGCCTCGATTCGCCGGAACTGCGAGCTCTGGCCGAAGCCATCAAGCGATTTAAGATTCCCCGGCAGCCTTTCGAGGACCTGATCCTGGGCTTGGAAATGGATTTGACCGGCGCGCGCTACAAGACGTTTGAAGAGTTGTCTCTGTATTGCTACCGCGTGGCCTCGACCATCGGGCTGATCTGCATCGAAATCTTTGGCTATCAAAACCCCCGCACGCGGGATTACGCCGTGAACCTGGGAATGGCGTTGCAGCTCGTCAACATTCTGCGCGACATTCAGCGGGACGCCCAGCGCGGGCGCATCTACATTCCCCAGGAGGATATGGACCGCTTCGGCGTCCGGCCCGCCGAATTGCTGGCGGGCACTTACAACGATCCCTTTATCGAGTTGATGCAGTTTGAATGCGACCGTGCCCGGCATTATTTCGACTTGGCGCGCCAGATGCTTCCGCCCGAAGATCGCCGGTCCATGAAGGCCGCGGAAATCATGGCCTCGATTTACTGGGGCATCCTGAAGCGCATCCAAAAACGCTGCTACAACGTATTCGGCAAGCGCGTGCGCGTCCCCCGCCCCCTGAAGCTCTGGACAGCACTCATGGTGTACCTCGGAGCGGAGTGGCAGAAATGAAAGTCCGAAGTCCGAGGTCCGAAGTCCCGAGTCAGAACCTCAAAATCGTGGCGAATTTCGAGTTTCGATTTTCGAGTTTCGATTTTCGTTGACCAATGCCCTACGACGTTCTCATCATCGGTGGTGGTTTCGCCGGGCTCGCGTCCGGTGTGGCGTTGGCCGAAGCCGGCAAGCGGGTTTGTCTGCTCGAACAGAAGCCGTATCTGGGGGGGCGGGCGCGCTCGTTTCGTGATCCCACCACGGGCTCGATGGTGGACAATGGCCAGCACCTCTTCATGGGGTGTTACCACTCGACCATCCAGTTCCTCAAAACCCTTGGAACCCTCGACCGGCTGCATTTTCAGCGTGACCTCAACGTACCGTTTCTGGACCGCGACGGCCGGCTGACGCGCCTCGACTGCCCGGACTGGCCATCACCCTGGCATCTGCTTTTGGGGGTGCTGGGCTCGGGAAGCTTTTCCTTCAAGCAGAAACTGGAAGTGCTGCGCCTGGGAAAGAATTTGCGCGCAGCCGTAGCGAATGCGGCTCCCACTCCGCATGAGACCGTCACCGCGTGGCTCAACCGGCGGGGACAATCCGAAGGCCTCCAACGGAATTTCTGGGACCTGCTCTGTATCGCGGCGATGAATGCGGACCCGCGCATTGCTTCCGCCCGGCTTTTTGAGCGCGTCCTGCGGCTGGCTTTGTTTTCCTCTCCGGCGGACTCGCGCCTCGGCATCGCGCGCGTGGGGTTGAGCGAATGTTACACCAGCGCCGCCGCGGCCTTCATTGAAGCGCGCGAGGGCCGTGTGCAAACCGGGCGCAATGTAAAGCAGTTGCGGATTACCGAGGGCGTTTGCCGAGGTGTGGATTTGGGCGATGGGGAAAAGATCGAGGTTGCCCCCGTGATTTCCTCCGTGCCCTGGCATCAACTGGCCGTCATGCTCCCCGCTGATCTGCTGCGCGCCGAGCCGTTCTTTGCTGCTGCCCAGGCGCTTCGCCCCGCGCCCATCATCTCCATCAACCTGTGGTTTGACGCTCCCATCACGGATCTCGAGTTTGTGGGCATGCGGGGCACGACCGTCCAATGGCTTTTTAACAAGAGCCGCATCCTGAATGCCCCCGACCATTACGTCTCGCTGGTCCTGAGCGGCGCGCACGAGCACGTCAGCCGGTCGAAAGAAGAACTGCTGGCCATCTCGCTGCGAGAGCTGGGTAATGCATTGCCGGCGGTCCGCAAGGCGAAACTGCTGCACTCGCTCGTCATCAAGGAGCGCTTCGCCACTTTTTCGCCCAGCCCGGAAGCCGAGCCGCTGCGGCCACCTGCCCGCACCCCCATTCAAGGCTTCTATCTGGCCGGTGACTGGACCGCCACGGGCCTGCCCGCCACCATTGAAGGCGCCGTGCAAAGCGGTTACACTGCGGCGCGGGAACTTCTGCAGACGGGTTGACCGGGGGGCAGAAGTCAGAATTGGTGATTTGCGATTGGTGATTGGTGATTTTCAATCACACCATCACTAATCCCGTGGATCATGGGGAGGAACCTTTGACAATGGTACGAAAGACGTTGGCCGCACCCCTCGTTGCAATCCTCTTGGCTATTGCCGCGTGGCTCTCTGTACCACCGGGGGAGATTTCTTCATGCGGATGGGCGGGGCAATCACCTAATCCCGCAGTCACCCCATCATCCGATCTCCAGGGCGCCTACCGATTTGACCGGGGCGGCTGGGTCTTCGTCCATCTGGAAGGCTTCCCGCACCAGATCGGTTATCAGCACGGTTATTTGCTGGCCCCGGAAATCCTGGATGCCTTTCAGTCGGTCAAACTGCGCGACACCCATGATACCCATCGCGATTGGAATTTCTTTCGGAAAACGGCGCGGGAGGCGCTCTGGCCCAGGATCGACCGTGAATATCAGGAGGAACTGCAGGGCATCGCCGATGGACTGAAGGCCCAAGGCGTGGTCATGGACTGGGACGACGTGGTGGCCTTGAATGCTTTCGAGGAAGTGGCGGATTATTATGTTCCCTGGTATGACGCGAAGCATAAAGTGGCGAATGCTCCGCACCTGGTGAGTCCCGGCAACTGTAGCGCCTTTGTGGCCACGGGCGCCTACACCCGCGATCATCATATTGTGATCGCCCACAACAACTGGACTTCCTACCTGGACGGCGAGCGCTGGCGGATCATCTTTGACATTACTCCCCGGCATGGACAGCGCATTTTGATGGACGGTTTTCCGGGCGTCATCACCAGCGATGACGACTTCGGCGTCAACTCCGGCGGCCTCATGGTGACGGAAACCACCATAACCCAATTTGCGGGTTGGGATCCCCGCGGCAAACCGGAGTTCATGCGCTCGCGAAAAGCCCTGCAATATGCGCACTCGATTGACGAGTATGTCCGCATCATGCTGGACGGCAACAACGGCGGGTACGCCAACGATTGGCTGCTTGCGGATAACCAGACCGGGGAAATTGCCCAGTTCGAGCTGGGCTTAAAGGCGCATCGGGTCTGGCGAACGAAGGACGGCGTCTTTGTGGGTTCCAACTTCGCGCGCGACCCGGAGGTGATCGCCAAGGATACCCTCTTCGATCCTCATAACCCCTCTACTTCTCCCAACGCCCGCCGCACCTGCTGGGGAGAACTGATGGAGCGGAACAAAGGGAAAATCGACCTGGCCCTGGCGCAGAAATTTATGGCCGATCATTACGACGCTTTTGAGAAGCGGGACGACGCCGATGAGCGCTCGCTGTGCGCCCACGTTGAGTCTTCGCCGCGTGGCGTGGATATTTGGGATTGGCCTCCCTACTACCCCGGCGGCGCCGTGCAAGGCAAGGCCATGGACAGCGCGATGGCCAAGGCCATGAGTTTCTTAGCCCGCCGGGGACATCCCTGCGGGGAGGATTTTCTTGCCGCGCCCTTCCTCAAGGCGCATCCGGAATTTGCCTGGCAAGCGCCCTTACTGCGCGATATGAAAGCCGGGCCCTGGACACGATTTCAAGCGGGTGAGCGCGCACCGTAGCTCGGTGTCGCTGCGAACGCCACCCTTACGCCTTCGATCCCCGCGCCACGCGGCGGTTCGTATAAAGCGGAAAGTTTTCTGTCAGCATTTCCACCTGGCCACGCACACGCTGGATGGTGGACTCGTCCTCAATGTTGTTCAGCACCTCGGCGATCCAGCGCGCAATCTGCCGCATCTCAGGTTCCGCCATGCCGCGCGTGGTGACAGCGGGTGTTCCCACGCGAATACCGCTGGCCACGGCAGGCGGGTTGGCGTCAAAGGGAATGGCATTCTTGTTGACGGTAATGCTGGCGCGCTCCAGCATCTCCTGCGCCTGGCGGCCGGTGACTTTCTTGGTGAACACATCGACCAGCATCAGGTGCGTGTCCGTTCCGCCGGCGACAATGCGGAATCTTTCCGCCGCCAGCGCCTCCGCCATCACCTGGGCGTTGGCGATGATCTGCTTCTGGTACACGGCGAATTCCGGCTGGAGTGCTTCATGGAAGCAGACAGCTTTGGCGGCGATGACATGCATCAGCGGCCCGCCCTGGATGCCGGGAAAAACAGTTCTATCGAGGTCTTTGGCAAATTTCTCCTTGCAAAAGACCGCGCCGCCGCGCGGCCCGCGCAAGGTTTTGTGCGTGGTGGTGGTGACGAAGTCGGCGTGCGGAAACGGGCTCGGGTGCAGGCCCGCGGCCACCAGTCCGGCAATGTGCGCCATGTCCACCATGAACACCGCTTCCACCTCGCGGGCGATGGCGGCGAAGCGCGCGAAATCCAGCGTGCGTGGATACGCGCTGGCCCCGGCCAGCATCAGCCTGGGCCGATGTTCTTTGGCCAGGCGTTCGAGTTCGTCGTAATCGATGGTCTCAGTTTCCTTGCTCACGCCGTAGGAAACAATGTTGTACATCTTCCCCGAGAAATTCAGCGGGTGACCGTGCGTCAGGTGGCCGCCATGCGCCAGGCTCATGCCCAGCAGCGTGTCGCCGGGTTTCAGCACGGTCATGTAAACGGCCTGATTGGCCTGACTGCCGGAGTGGGCCTGCACGTTGGCATGCTCGGCGCCGAAGAGTTTCCTGGCGCGCTCGATGGCAAGATTCTCCGCCACATCCACGTATTCGCAACCACCGTAATAGCGTTTACCGGGCAAGCCCTCGGCATACTTGTTGGTCATCACCGAACCCAATGCTTCCAGCACGGCCTCGCTGACGAAATTCTCCGAGGCGATCAGTTCCACGGTGCGAGATTGCCGGTCAACTTCCAGATCGATGGCGCGTGCGATTTCCGGGTCAACTTCGTGGAGCGGGCGTAGATGAGAACGGAATCGAGCATTCATGGACTTTTCTCCCTATGATATTGGGCGCCGAGGCCCTGCACTTCCCTGCCCTTGCGGACCTAATTCATTCCGTGGGGAACCAGCGTGGTCTGACGCCAGGACAAGCGGCTTTGTCTGCGGCAACGGCTTCCTCAGTCTATTGCACAATAACCGGGGCGATGAAATTTCTCCCCAAGCATTCTAGCGGAGGAGTGCAGATGGCGCAATCAAGTCGGATGGACATCTCTTCTCGGACTACCTGCGGCGCGCCACCAGGGAAAAAAAGATGCCTGCGCTGAACTTGCACAGCGCAGGCATGGGAAGGTGGTTCGAGGAAGTCTCAGCCTTTCACCACCCGAAGATTGTTCACGACGGAAAAGGAGAGCCCGGTGCGATTGGCCGCCATCCCGGCGTTGATTCGATCCATGTTGGAATTCACCACGCCCTCCAGGGTCACGTTCCCGTTTTTCACGATGATGCGAATCGGCGGAATCGCAAGATTGGCGTAGGGCGTGAAGTAGGGGTTGCCGTAGATGGCCCGCGCCAACTGCAGCCGCAAGCGGTCGTCAAACCGCGAGTTGGGCAGAACTTCCAGATTGTTCTGGAGCTCCGCCACGCCCTTGACGCGCTCGAGGATCCGCCCCATGTCCTTCTTCTTGAACGGTTGAGTCACTTGCCCGCTGACCGTGAGCGCCCCGTTATGGGCCTCAAACTCCACGTTATCGAACATCCCGTAGGCGTAGTACATCACGATTTCGTGGTACGCCTGCCGCAGAATCTGCTGGTCGCCGACGCCTTGTGCGCGCACCTGAATGTTGTTCACAACCCGGGTCACTCCCGGAGCCTTCTGCGCGGCCTTCTCGGCATCGAGCTTGCTCCCCAGGTTATCCACCGTTCCGGTGAGCGTCGCGACGCCTCCTGCAATCGTCACCTGCACGTCGCCGTGCTGAGATATCTTGGCGTGGTCGAGGCGGGATTGAATGCCGTCGGTCGCCTGCGTGTCGGGGATCGGTGGTCCTGCCCAACACAACGTGGTCCCCAGGACAAGGGATAGAGCCAAAAGCGATAGTTTGTTGCGCATCGTCATCCTCCTGAGTGATCTGCCCTGATTCTTGCATCCGGCATCAGCCGGTTCTTTGCAGCCTCAAATCATCTTCGTTCTCCGCGGTTCCTGCTGCCGCGTCTTGCCATTTCCCTTCACCCTCGCTTGGACGCAACTATTGTTAAAATGGTTTCATGTGTTAAGTAGGTTTTACTTTGAAACGTTATATCATTGATAGAAATGGAGTATGGGCGTTGGGATGGTGGGGTGTCAGCGGGAGGGCAGACGGTTATTACCCTGCACTCTATGTCATTCGATGCAGTAGCTTCCGGAAAGGGTGCTTGGCCTCCCATGACCGGGACTGGGATCAGGATAACTTGACCGCGGTCAATAATTCCCCCCGCCCGCAAAACCACATGCGCGCAGCGGCGGGCTTACCTCGCCATAAGGCGGCGTTAAGTCACCTCGGGATTTTGACTTCCGTCCCACTCTTGCGCTTTCTTCCGCACCCCCCTGGCTGCCATCCCAATTCATCCCCCGCTGCCCATCTGCACGAATCTCGTGGTAACGCTCGTACCGTGCCAGGGGGACGAACCAAGCCACCGCGAAGCCCCGGCGACGCGGTGAGAATCCACCGGCTGCCTGCTTGCTTGGGGGTGGATCACTGCTTGGGAGCGCTGAAATCAACCTTGGGAGCTTCGCGCGCACCTTCGGAAGCAGCAAAGTAATCGTTATTCCGCTGGAATCCCGCCCACCCGGCAAAGATGCTGTTGGGGAATAGACCGATGTAGGTGTTGTAATCCTGAATGGCCTCGTTATACCGGCGGCGCTCGACGGCGATGCGGTTTTCGCTTCCGGCCAGCTCGTCCTGAAGGACCATGAAGTTCTGATCGGATTTGAGATTGGGATAGTTCTCGACGATGAGCAGCAGCCTGCCGATGGCGCCATCCAGTTGGCCATTCGCGGCAATCTTATCGGCGGGAGTCTTGGCGTTCAACAACCCGGCGCGGGCGTTGGCGATGTCTCCGAACACTTTTTGCTCCTGTTGCGCATAACCCTTCACCGTGGCCACAAGATTCGGAATCAGGTCGGCGCGCCGTTGCAATACCACATCCACCTGCGACCATGCCTGTTTAATGGCTTCATTCTTGCGGACCATTTCGTTCTTGCTGCTGACGTACGAAGCTCCCACCACAACGGCGACAAGCAACAGTAATGCCACCACCACTCCCACCACTGCCAGCAGTATCTTCATGAACGTCCTCCTCCAAGTTCCCCGAAGGGGAACAATGTCATTGGCCGTAGGTGAAACCTACGGATAGGAAACCCGGAAAATCAGGATCCGACCCTGAGGGGGTCGAACCGTCGCCCCGCAAATAAGGCGTGGGGGCGGTTCGCGAACCGCCCCTACTATTCATTGGCTTGCACAGTGGATTCCCGCCTTCGCGGGAATGACGGCATTGGGGAAGGGCCGCGTATCGCCAATGACACCAGTACCCTTCCTTTTTATCCATTTGCCGGCGGAGTTGCCAGCCGGCGGTCCATCTCTTCCGCGACCTTGGAGACCCTGTCCAGGTAGGCGTCGAAGGTTGACTGCACATCAATATCACGTTCACGCTTTTGCCCTTCACGAATCTCGAAGATGGTCTGAAAGGGCGCGGGATCAAATCCCAGCACGGATCCCAGGCGGTCCATCGTACCTCTCCTGGAGGACGGCGGCTCCTCCCCCAGAGCTATCAAGGCGTGCCGGAAGAGCGCGGCAAACGTTGAAATGGATGCAGTCATCAACTCCAGAGTCTTTCGGGAGTCAGCCGGATGCCGCACGTAGTGCTGTCGCAAGCGCAAGGCATTGCTGCGCAACTCCCTTTCCACGTGCAGGCGGTGAAGATCCATCGGAACGTGGAGCGTGGCCACTACGTCTTCGCCGTGAAGAATGCGGTGAGCCGCTTTGATGTCCAACAGTTCGATGGCGAACACATCGGCGGAATGCTGAAGCTCGTGGAGAGTGAAGAAGAGCGGCGCGGGGTGCCCCTTCTTGACCCACCACGCCGAAGCAGCGTGCAACTTACTCAAGTCGTCCCGGCCAAGACTCTGCATGAGGCAGAGGATATTCAAATCGGAATGCCCCGCGTGGAATTCTCCCGTGGCCGCGGAACCGTAGAGGATTACGGACACCAGGTTGCTTCCCGCAGCATCCTTCAATTTGGTCACCAGGTCTGTCAGGTCTTTCTCTGCAATCATGGTTTTCGCTCCCGGAGTATCGCTGTAGTACGGAGAGCCAACTTCTTCGAGTACCGCGAAGATTTCCCCTTCCTTACGCAGTGTCTCTGTGACCTCTGCGTTGGAGCTTGAAAAGCACAGAGAACACGGAGAGCCTTCTTTGGGTTGCGGAATGGCCGTGCTCGGTGAAGTGATTTGCTACCAGCCACCGCCGGCTCCGCCCCCACCCGAGGAACCTCCACCAAAACCCCCGAAGCCTCCGCCTCCTCCACCTCCGCCAAATCCACCTCCACCCCAGCCGCCGCGTCCTCCCCCTCCGGATAAGAGGGACAGCAGGAAGAGTGGGCCTAGAAACCGGAGTAAGAAGGGCCCCACTACAATTAAGATAATGACAAGAATAATGATCTCTCCGGCCGTAAGGTGCAGTTGCTCTCCCCCGCCATCCCCCTCCGCCGGAGTCGTCGCCTGGAAGCCAGTCAGGCTATCCAGGGAAACGTGGCTGTCCTGCGCAATCACCCCGGCGATCTGGCTGACCATTTGCAGGACGGCGCCGTTGTTGTCGCCCTGGCGTAAGAACGGAACCATGCTGCGCCCGAACTCGCCCACCTTGCCGTCAGGGAGAATGGGTTCAAGCCCATAGCCAACCTCGGTCCAGTACTTATGATCATCGGTGGCCAGCAGAACCATCACGCCACGGTCCGTCCCTTTGGCCCCTACCCCCCATTTCTGGAAGAGGTGATTGGCGAAGTCTTCCGCCGTGTCGCCTTCCAGAGTCTTGATGGTGACCACGGCAATTTGCGCCTTGGCTTTTTGATCGACTTCCGTACTCACCTGGGTGAGTTTCTCCACCGCCTTCGCGTTGAGCACGCCGGCAAAGTCGTTGACGTACCCCTGCACGTTGAGCTTTTGCCACTGTTCCGCGTGCGCAGGCGCAACGGGAATGACCATGAGAAGCAGGAGGAATAGCGGCAGTGGGCGGTAACGGGAGTGTAATTTGGAGTGGATGGACAAGGACCGCATCATTCCCCTGGAAGCCGATCGCAAATAGCGATAGGTCGAGGATGCATCTTGGCGCCGGCGATTCATGCCCGCACGCGCCCATAGTTTCCACTTCATCGTACACGGCATTAAAGGCCGGCGCAACTT